>NZ_JBFTNE010000061.1:0-47405 GCF_056397325.1 Cupriavidus sp. 05N39 | reverse complement strand
GATGCGAGTTTGGGTCCCGGCCGCTCTTTTCGCCGGATCCCGAGGGGGTGTCGCCCCATCCGGCGCGCCTTCTTTGCCTACTTTCTTGGCAAGACAAGAAAGTAGGTCGCCTCCCCGCAGGGGAGGTGAAACTGCCTTTGACTTTAGGCATTTGAAGTTGAAGTTAAGCAATTAAAGCCACACCCGCTGCAAACAAAACCCCATGGACCGCCTGACCGCCGCCGAAGTCTTCATCACCATCGCCGAACGCGGCAGCATGACCGCCGCCGCCGAATCCCTCGACATGTCCCGCGCCATGGTCACCCGCTACCTGGCCCAAATGGAAACCTGGGCCGAACAGCGCCTGCTGCACCGGACCACGCGCAAGCTAAGCCTGACACCCGCAGGCGAGCAAACCCTGGCCCGCTGCCGCCAGATGCTGGAAATCGCCGCCCAGATGACACGCCCCGCGGCCGAACGCGCAGGCACGCCGCGCGGCATGCTGCGCATCAGTTGCGCGCAATCGCTGGCCGAGGATGTCCTGGCCGCGGCGGTCACCGCCTATCTGAAGCGCTACCCGGAAACGGCAGTCGACCTCCATATCGGCAGCCAGGCCGTCAACCTGGTGGAAGCGCGCATCGACCTGGCCATCCGCATCACCAACGACCTCGACCCCAACCTGATCGCGCGTCAGCTGGCCAGTTGCGCCTCGGTAATCTGCGCCGCGCCGGCCTATCTTGCCGCCCACGGCATGCCGCGCAGCGCGCAGGACCTCGCCATGCACAACTGCCTGACCTACTCCTACTTCGGCAAGAGCCTGTGGCAACTGGAACGCGCTGGCGAAACCCTGGCGGTACCGGTACAGGGCAATCTCAGCGCCAACGAATCCACGGTGCTGCTGGCCGCCGCGGTGGCTGGCGCCGGCATCGCCATGCAACCGCTCTACTCCGCCGCGCCGCTGCTGCGCAGCGGCCAGTTGGTGGCGTTGCTGCCGGCCTGGCAACCGCAGGCATTGGGCATCCATGGCGTGTACGCATCGCGCCGGCAAATGCCGGCGATCCTGCGCACCATGCTGGACTTCCTGGCGGAGTACTTCGCCACGGATCCCGGATGGCAAGGCGGCAGGCCCGCGTCGCTCCGGCCAGGCTAGGTCCCAGTCGTCCAATCTTCGTATTTCGAACAATTCGCCTTTCCAGGCATTAGAATTCCGCCCGTCCCCCGAAGGATCACCTCATGCGGAAAACCGCCCTCTTCGCATTGTTTTTTTGCACATCGCTCCATGCAGTGGCGGCAACGGCCGTGGACGTGTCCAGGATTCACGGCAAGATCCAGTTCGTCAATGCCTTTGGCGACTACAAGGTCCAGGTGGTAAACGCCTTTGCCGACCTGAAAGTGAAAAAGATCGATGCCTTCCCCGACAAGCCTGGCGAATGGCAAATCGTCAGCGGCAATGCCGACTACAAGATCCAGATCGTCGACGCCTTTGGGGATTTCACCATCGAATACGTGAACGCCTTTCCGGGCGTGCGCAAATAGCCGGACACCATCGCACTGAGCGGGCGCCACTGAACGTGTTCGCAAGATGGCGGAGCCGCCGATGGCTTCGTCCCTGCCGAAATCGGGAAGCGAATGGCGCGCGCATTACCCGACGATCAGTCGGCCCGGCACCACTGGCCAGAATCCGGGCACACGCTGGCCCTTGCACCGTTCAGCCAGACTTGCTCTTCATTCAGTTGCAGCGAGGTCGAAGGGGCGATGTCGAAGGCAACCTCAAGTGCGCGCCCAACGTGGGCATCTTCGATGGGAAGCTCCCAGGTCAGGAATAATTGGGTGCAGTCCTGGTCGGGCGGGAAGTCGGCTACATCAAAACCGCTGCTGCGGCGTTGAATTACGCCATGAGGCTGGCAAGTATCGAATATCACCGCCGTGCCCCGGGTCAGCGGGATGCGATGACCCAAAGAGGGAAAATGCAAGTCCTGCCCCCTGTCCTCGCTCAGGAAGAGATTGCAAAAGGCCGCACCGCCATATTGCGCACCGTCATGGTGATACCTTGCGCCGCGGCAGGCCATGAGGGCTACGTCACTGGAGGCAAGCACCCCAGGCAGTCCAAGCGCGCACGCCCAATCGGACACAGCCTGCACGCAGCGCGTGTAGTCCGGCCAGCGCGCTCGCGCTCGTGCCAGAGGCATTGCCTCGACATCCCCGGGCTCCAGGACCAGGCGGGACGATATCTCCCTTGCCCAATCTGCAAGCAAACGTGCAGGGGGGACAGGCACGTCGACCGTGCCTGAGAGCACGATGTCACTCACGCGCCGGCTGCGGATGGCGTCGCCACTCCAGAAATAGGAAGTGAGGAGGTCTTGTACCCGATGCTGTTGAGGGCTGTGGCTCATTTGGAGCAATGTAATGCGGCTGCCTCGGTAATGTAGCGGATCATAGCCCGTCGGCCGCTTAGGTCGCCGATGAACCGGCGCGGTCTTCCCCGGAAATCGGCCAGGAAGCAAAAAAATCGGCGCGCCTCAATGGGCGCGCCGATGTCGCACAGCGCGTCGGCGCTGCGATAGTACAAGTGGTGATGCGGGCCGGGAAGGCTATCAGGCAGGGAGCGTCTGCGCCAACACGGTTGCCATGGAGCCACTGGCGGCGCAAACCAGTGCCCAGCCTGCCAACATCCGGAAACTCTGCCAACGGCTCATGATGTGCTCCTGATATCCGTGCGCCGCCATGACGGCGGCACGACGATGATGCATGGATCGCGGTACGCCGCGGTCATGCTGACCTCACGGCATACCGGTAGTTTGCTCAGGCATTCGCGCCGTCGGTGAACACGTCGCGCTTGCCGCTGCGCGCACCGTCGGTGTACGGGTCGCGCTTGTCGGTACGAGCACCATCGGTGTACGGGTCGAAGCTGCGGCCCGGTTCAGACGACACGCTGCCGCGGTCCAGGCCGGCCACCGTACGGAAACCATCCGTATAGGGGTCGGTCTTGCCGACGCGCGCGCCGTCGGTGTACGGGTCGATGCTGCGGGCGGGCTCGGACGACACGCCGGCGCGGTCCAGGCCGGCAGTCAGGCCGCCTTCGCTGAATACGTCGAACTTGCCGCTGCGGGCACCATCGGTGAACGGATCGGCCTTGCCGGTACGGGCGCCATCGCTGTACACGTCGCGGGTGCGGTATTCATAGCTGTACTTGTCGGCGGAAACGGTGGCAGCCTGGGCATGGCCAGCGGCAAAAGCTGCGGCGAGGGTGGCGGCGGTGAGCAGGGACTTGGCAAAAAGAGTGGTGTTCATGATGTTCTCCAATCGAAGCATGGGTCCGGGGGTCTGCTTTGGCCGCGGGGACCGGGATTTAGCTGGATCGTCACTTCCCTTTCGTTTTACCTACCACTAGGTAGACAAGCTGGGCAAAAAAAAAGTGACTTTCGTCGTCGTTACATATCTGCTGCATTGGAAGCCGGCTGGCGGGCCTTTTCTGCCTGCCCTTGCTGCGGCGTCCATGGAACACATCTTATCTACCTGTAGGTAGATAGTCAAGGGTTTTTACCAGGTTGCGTTTAAGAATATTCGAAAAAACCTAAGCGGCACAAGCAGCACTATTGGCAGCCACCCAGAAAAAGTGAGCCATTGGGCGCCATTCTTCTGACAGCCGCCTGCACCTGCCATCGGTGTGTACTAGGCTTTTCGAGGCGCGGGTCGCGATCGAGGGCACTCGTGCGTCGCTTTGTGCAATCGGCCTCACACGCACCGCCGAAGGTTGCCATCAGGGATTGCCGCGTTGCGGCATCGCGAGCAAACTCTCCATGGCCGTGCGCGGGCGTTCCCGCGCACGCTCCYGCCGCACTCGAATCCATTGCACCGCCTCCCGCGCGGTGCCACCGGGAGGCCGTACTCATGAGCGCAGACAATGCCATCGGGAGTTCCGAACACGGCGATCCGCAAGCCATAGCGCCGGCGGACCTGTCAGTCGAGCCAGAGGCCACCGCAGCAGCGTTCTCCCCGATGGAGTCGCGCCGGCACCAGATGTTTCCCCTGCTGACTGCCGGCGAGATCGCCCGGCTCCAGCATTTCGGCACGGTGAAGCAATGGCTCCCCAACGAATTCCTGTTCCGCACGGGTGACCCCGCCCACGGCATGGTGGTGCTGCTGCGGGGCCATGTACGGGTGTCCCAGCGCGACGCCCTGGATCGTTCGACGGTGGTGGGCGAACACGGCCCGGGGCACTTCCTCGCCGAGGTCGGACAGCTATCCGGCAAGCCCTCCCTGGTCGACGGCATGGCGCTGGAGAACGTCGAGGCCATTGCGATCCCGCCCGACCGGCTGCGCGCGCTGCTGGTCGCGGAGGCCGAACTGGGCGAGCGGATCATGCGCGCGCTGATCCTGCGGCGTGTCGGCCTGATCGAACGCGGCAAAGGCCCGACCCTGCTGGGCCGCGGCAGCGAGCCACGCCTGCTGCTGCTGCAGGCCTTCCTGCGGCGCAACGGTTATCCCCACACCGTGGTCGATGCGGACACCGATCCCGACGCCGGCGCGCTGCTCGAGTTCAGCGCGGCCGCCCCAGGCGATTTTCCGCTGGTCATCTGCCCCGGCGGCGCGGTGCTGCGCGCGCCCGACCCAGGCCAGCTTGCCACTTGCCTGGGCCTGTTGCCCGAGTTCGATCCGAACCATGTCTATGATGTGATCGTGGTGGGTGCCGGCCCTGCCGGGCTGGCAACGGCCGTCTATGCCGCGTCCGAAGGGCTCTCCGTCGCGGTGTTCGACGAGTGCTCGCCCGGTGGCCAGGCAGGCGCCAGTTCGCGCATCGAAAACTATCTCGGCTTTCCCACCGGCATCTCAGGACAAGCACTGGCCGGCCGCGCCTTTGTCCAAGCACAGAAATTCGGTGCTCACGTCGCGATCCCGCTGGAGGTGGCTGCACTGCATTGCGGCGAACACCCGCAACGCATCGAGTTGTGCGACGGCCGCAAGATCCCGACCCGCACCGTGGTCATAGCCAGCGGCGCGGCCTATCGCCATCCCGCCATCGCAGCGCTGGATCGTTATGAGGGGCGCGGCGTCTACTATTGGGCGTCTCCGGTGGAAGCCCGGCTATGCGGCGGCGACGAGGTCATGCTGGTCGGGGGCGGCAACTCAGCCGGACAGGCGGCGGTCTTCCTGGCGGCGCACGCAAAGCACGTGCACATGCTTATCCGTGGGGCGAGCCTGGAGGCCAGCATGTCGCGCTACCTGATCGAGCGCATCGCGGCCCAGCCCAATATCGAACTGCATACCGGCGCGGAAGTCGTGACACTGGCCGGAGAAGAGCGCCTGGCTACCGTCGGCTACCGCACGCGCGATAGCGACCGCATTACAGAAATACCGATCCGGCATCTGTTCCTGTTTATCGGCGCCGATCCCAATACGGCATGGCTGCGTACGTGCAATGTCCGCGTCGACGCAAAGGGATTCGTGCTGACGGGCTCGGACACACCACATGAAGGCGAGGCGCCCGCCTCCGCGCTGGAGACCAGCGTACCCGGTGTTTATGCGATTGGCGACGTGCGCTCGGGCTCCACCAAGCGTGTTGCGGCGGCCGTTGGCGAAGGCGCCGCTGTGGTCGCCCAAATCCACGGCTACCTGGCGAAACTAAAGCTGCCGGAGCCGGGAATGCTCGCCATGTAGGGCACGCCGGGCAATGAATTTACTCCTGCCTCCGTGCGCCGGCAATCGACCGTGTGGACGGCGCGCGACAGAGCGTGAAACGCGCTTTTATTTACTATATTGGTTGCAATGGCAGGTGCTTCAATTCGAAGCCGCTGATCGGGGAGGTTGCCATGCGTTCGCTTGCAGACAGATTTAGTCCGCCCACACCGGAGAAAATAGCAGCAAGGGAATTGCAGCAAATGCGGCTTACCCTATTCCAGGCCGAACGCCGCCTGCTGGAAGCACAGATGCAGGTCGACTACTATCGCGACCTCGTCGCCTTCCTGGAAGACGTGAGCGCCTCCGGCGTCGAAAGCGTGGTGGACAAGCGGCGCACATCTGCCGCCGCCGAGCACGCACAGGCCCATCGCTCCGCGCCCGGACTCATCACGGTGCCTGCCGTACCTTCAGCAGCCTGACGTTTCACCATTGCCGGCGCAGCCCGCGCCGGCAATGGTGATGACGCGTCCCTCGCCTGCGCGGGACGCGGCTGCCGCGACGCTGTCACACGCAACCGCTGCACGTGGCGCTTGTCATGGCCCGTCGCGCATCGCCGTGGGCTGCGCGAGCGCTGTGCGATACTGGCCGTCTTGCGCGGTTCTCCCGCGTCATCCACACACAGACCCAACGCCGCGCGCGGTGCCTCGCGACGTCCGTGCCCGGCCCGGGACCCAACAGGAAACTGATATGAGCGAACTGCTGCCAGCCATTGAGATCGAAACCGCGCCATCACCGACATGGTCGGTCATATGGATGCACGGCCTCGGCGCCGACGGCAGCGACTTCGTCCCCGTGGTGCCCGAACTGGACCTGGCGCCCGTACCCGGCGTGCGTTTCGTGTTTCCCAACGCGCCGGCCATCCCGGTCACCTGCAACGGGGGCTACGTCATGCCGGCGTGGTATGACATCGAGTCCCTGGACGACGCGCGCCGCCAAGTGGACGAGGCTGGGATACGCGTCACCCGCCAGGCCATTCGCGCGCTGATCGCGCGCGAGAACCAGCGCGGCGTGCCCAGCCATCGCATCGTGCTGGCCGGCTTCTCGCAGGGCGGCGCCGTGGCCTATACCACCGGCCTCACGCATCCCGAGCGCCTGGGCGGCATCATCGCCCTTTCCACCTATATCCCCTCGCCCGCGCTGCTTGCCGCCGAGTTGAGCGAGGCCAACCGCGCCACGCCGATCTTCGCCGGGCATGGCGCCGAGGACGACGTGGTACCCGTCAAGCTAGGCATGCTGGCGCGCGATACGCTGCAACAGCAGGGATGCACGGTGGAATGGCACACCTACCGCATGTCGCACTCGGTCTGCATGGAAGAAATCCAGGCAATTGGCGCGTGGCTGACCGCGCGGTTCGCCGCGGACAAACCGTCCTGACCACGGGAAGGCGGAATGGCCCTGCACGGCCATTCCGGCGTGGGACGCGCCCGGCCGTGGTAGGCTCGCGCCCTCCGCATTATTCGCAAGCCCTATGAAAACCTCACATCCCGACGCTTCCGCGGCCGCCCCTGCCGCGCCGCTCAAGCTGGATTTCGATACGCGCAAGGCGCTGCTGTTCGCCCTTGCCGCCGAGCGTTTGTCGGCGTACTACGAACACCGCCAGTGGATGACCGATGCCCAGGGCTCCACCCTGGCAGGCCTCTGGCTGTCGCGCTCCAGGCTGCAACTGGCGCTGGCGGAGCGGCGCCTGCTGTCGCAACTGAGCGATCAGTTCGCACGGCAACTGGCCGGCACGCTGTCGCGCGAGGCCGGCCTGTACACCGCCCATGAAATGATGGAAGCGCTCGACCCCAACTACCAGTCCGCTTTTGCGCACGACCTGCTCGACGAGTGCGAGCGGCTGCTGCGCGAGAACGGCGTGACGGAGTGACAGGCCACGCGCCGTGCCTTCGCAGGCGCGGCGTGGCCGGCATGATTCAGCGGCTGGCCACGCTTGGCGCGCGGCCCTTGTCGAACTGTTCCCCGTCGAGCCGGCGGAACACCAGCGCCGACAGCAGCGTAATGATGCCCACGGTAAGGAACGCCAGCCGGTAAGCCGTGCCCGCCACGCCAAGCTGCGCGGTGAACAAGCTCACTAGCCCGCCGCCGATGGTGACCCCGAGGCCGATCGCCAGCATCTGCACCATCGAGAACAGGCTGTTGCCGCTGCCCGCGTCTTCCACGCTCAGGCCCTTCAGCGTCACGCTGTTCATGGCAGCAAACTGCATGGAGTTGGTGGCGCCGAACAACGCGAGCTGCGCGATGGCCAGACCAGTCGGCCAGCCCGGCGAAATCGCCGCGAACGATGCGATCGAGCCACYCACGAGCAAGGTGTTGACCAGCAGGAAGGTGTCATAGCCAAAGCGTTTGACCAACGGCACGATCCAGCGCTTGGCGACCACGCCGGCCAGCGCGGCCGGCAGCAGCATCAGCCCGGAATGCAGCGGCGAGTAATCCATCTGCAACTGCAGCAGCAATGGCATCAGGAATGGCACCGCGCCGGAACCGATGCGGCAAACCAGGTTGCCGGCCAGCCCGATGCTGAAGTTGGGTTCGCGAAACAACGCCAGCCGGAACAGCGGATCGCGCCGCCGCCGGGCATGTGGAATGTATAGCAGCGCGGACAGCAGGCTCAGCGCGAACAGGCCGCCGCTCCATGCCGCATGACTGGCTTCGCGTGGCGTGTCGAGCGCCAGCGAAAATGCCACCATGCAAAGCGACAGCAAGCCGCATCCGATGAAGTCGAACGGGGGCGCGCGTCCGTTGGTGTTATCCGGCAAGTAGCGCAAGACGGCCAGCATCCCGATCGCGCCGACCGGCACATTGATCAGGAAGATCCAGTGCCATGCCACCGACTGCACGATCCAGCCGCCCAGCACCGGCCCGAAGATGGGCCCGACCTGCCCTGCCACCGACACGAAGGCAAGGGCCGCGATGTATTGCTCGCCGGAGACGCTGCGCAGCACCGCCAGCCGGCCGATCGGCAGCAGCATCGAGCCGCCGATGCCCTGGACCACGCGGGCGATCACAAGCTGGTCCAGGCTCTGCGCGCCGGCGCAAAACAGCGAGCCGAGCACAAAGGTCAGGATCGCCGCGAAGTAGACCCGGCGGGTGCCGAAGCGGTCCGCCAGCCAGCCCGAGGCCGGCGTCAGCATGGCCATGGTCAGGGTGTAGGCCACGACCACCGGCTTCATGTCCAGGGGGGTCTCGTTTAGGCTGCGCGCCATCGCGGGCAACGCGGTGTTGACGATGGTGGTGTCGAGCGTTTGCATGAAAAAGCCCGCTGCGACAATCCACAGCATGGCCTTTTGGGAGGATTGGCTGTTCATCTGGTACATCTCGGCAAGGACCGGTGGAGAACCGGCGCGGCCATCGGGTGGAATCGCGGGGAGCAGATCCGGAAGAACCCAGGGCCACGAATGCTATCGATGTTAATGATTGCGCTATCAATCGGGAACCCCTCTGGATATATTGACTGTAATCGGATATTCCGATGACAATGCCGCATGCTCAATCCCGTCTGGATCCGGACCTTCGCCACCGTTGCCGCCGCACACAGTTTCACCGATGCGGGGCGTCAGCTCGGCCTGTCCCAGTCCAGCGTCAGCGACCATATCCGGCGCCTGGAACAGCACGTGGGACGGCGGCTGTTCGTGCGCGATACCCACACCCTGACCATGACCGCCGACGGCGAGGCGCTGCTGGCGCATGCGCGGCTGATCCTGGAAGCCATCACGCGCGCGGAATCCCAGTTCAACGCGCCCCGCCTGCAGGGACGCGTGCGGCTGGGCACCTCGGACGACCTGGCGCTGGGGCCGCTGCCCAATGTGCTGGCCGCGTTTCGCAACTCGCATCCGGACGTGGAACTGGAAATCACCATCGGCATGACCGGCAAGCTCTACGAGCTGATGGATGCCGGCGCGCTGGACCTGATGATCGGCAAGCGCCGCGAAGGCGACAGGCGCGGCACCCCGCTGTTCCGCGGCAAGCTGGAGTGGCTCGCGCGGCCCGGCACCGTGGCGGACCTCAGGCAGCCTTTGCCGCTGATCCTGGTACCCGAACCCAGCGTCACGCGCGCCATCGTGCTCGATACGCTGGCCAAGGCCGGGATGCGCTGGCAGATCGTCTGCACCAGCAGCAGTCACTCGGGCTGCATCGCCGCCGCGCGTGGCGGTCTGGGCATTACCGTGAGGGCGCAATACCTTTCCGGGCGCGGCTTGTCGCCGCTGGTCAATAGTGAAAGCCTGCCGGCGCTGCCGGAGGTGGAGTTCATCTCGCTGCGCGCGGGCCGCCTGAGCCGGCCCGCCGAAACGCTACTGCAACTGCTGCAAAAGAGCGATCTGCGCGGGTCCTGGCTGGACGAATAGCCAGCACCCGCGTGCGATTCCCGCCGGGCTCACGCATGGGCGCCGTCCTGGTACGGGTCGAAGCTACGGGCCGGGGATGCCGATACGCCGCGCGTGTCCATGCCGGCCAGCTTCTGCGCGCCATCGGAGAACGGGTCGATGTTGCGAGCCGGATCGGACGAAACGCCACTGCGGTCCAGGCCGGCGATGCGGGCGCTATCGGTGAAGGGATCCACCATGCGGGTGCGGGCGCCATCGGTGTACGGGTCGATGCTGCGGGCAGGATCGGACGAGACGCCAACGCGGTCCAGGCCGGCAATGCGKGCGCCGTCGGTGAACGGATCCACCATGCGGGTGCGGGCGCCGTCGGTGTACGGGTCGATGCTGCGGGCAGGATCTGCGGAAGGACCCGTGCGGTCCAGGCCGGCAATGCGCGCGCCGTCGGTAAAGGGATCGGMCGTGCGGGCGTGGGCACCATCGGTGAAGCTATCGAACCTGCCGCCACGGGCGCCATCGGTGAATGCGCTCACGGGTGCCGTGCGTGCGCCGTCGCTGAATACGTCGCGCGCGCCGCTGTGCATCGACTGGGCATAGGGCGCGTTGCCAACGCGATCGGCAGCCGCGCTGGCGGCATGGGCGCTGCCCAGGGCAAACACGGCACCGGCAATGGCGGCGGCGGCAAACAGCGACTTGGCGAGGTTCGGGTACATGGCAATCTCCAACTGGGTGAATGAGCCCATTCGTCGCCGGCAACCGATGGAACTTACAGGTTTTTTTCAGATTGTTTGCCGGAGCCCGTTCGCCTCGATCCGCGTGCGGTGCCCTGCACGTGGACACGCCGCGCAGCCCGACCCGGCGCCCTGCCCCGCCCGCACCTGACTGGCCTAAGCCTTATTCCAGTCATCTTCCAGTCAAAAGGATGAGCCCAGCCAAATGCTTATCCCCCCCAATACCGTGACGATCTCCAACCTCCGGCCAGTGTCGGCAAGCGTACGCATGACGCTAAATACAGTAACGGGTCAGGCGCTGCTGCGTGGCAAACCGAACAGAACAAGACAGAACGGCTGACGCCGTGGCCGGGATTTTTTCGACTAGGGGAGAATGGGATGACCGACACAGAACTGGACCTGTCCGGCAATCATTTGCTGGGCGCACTGCCGCAGCGCGAGCGCCGCCTGCTCATTTCGCGGCTGGATAGCGTCAACCTGCGCACAGGGCAACTGTTGAGCGACTCCGGGCAACGCATCCGGCATCTCTACTTCCCGAGCACCGCGGTGGTCTCGATGATGTCGCTGCAGGAAAGCGGCGCCACCGTCGAACTGGCCTCGGTGGGCCGCGAGGGGATGGTTGGTCTGCCCGCGCTGACCGGCGGCGAGACCATGCCCAACCGCATCGAGGTACGCAGTAGCGGATGCGGCTTCCGCGTGGCCGCCGGCGACCTGCGCGCCATCTACCCCGAGCTGCCCACGCTGCAGCGCATGGCCCTGCTCTATATGCAGGCGCTGCTCACGCAGGTTTCGCAAACGGCGGTCTGCATCCGCCATCATTCGCTGACCACCCAGTTGTGCCGCTGGCTGCTGCTGGCGCTGGACCGTTCGCCCTGCAACGAGCTGGATGTCACCCAGCAGACCATCGCCGACATGCTCGGCGTGCGCCGCGAGGGCGTCACCGAAGCTGTGGGCAAGCTGGCGGAACTGCGCATGATCAGCCACAGCCGTGGCCATATCACCGTCATCGACCGCGCCGGGCTGGAAGGCTTCTCCGGCGAGTCCTACCGCATCGTGCGCAACGAATTCGACCGCCTGCTCAGCCCTGCCGCGAGCTAGCCGGCAGTGGCATGTGCCAGCGCCTGGTAAGCGGTGGCAAGGTGGTAAGGCGTGGTCGAAGGCATCTCGGCCCGCTCCACCTTGYCCTGCGCCGACAGGCATTCGTACCAGCCGCCCGCGTGGAGAAAACGCGCCGGGAACGATTGCAGCCATGCGTGCAGGTGTGCGAGCGCAATGCGATCGCCACGCACCACCAGCGCCCGCGCGAATTCGGTCTGCGCCCAGATCCGCTGGAGCGGGTCGCGCACCGAGCCGTCCAGGTTCAGCGCCGCCGCCACGCCCATGGTGCCGGTATCGACACCGTGCGCCAGGGCGAAGTCGAAGGCCCGCGTCAGCGCCTGGCTGAGCGGCGAGCCGTCGAACAGGGACGGCGCCGAAGCGAGCAGCGAAAACCACTCGAACTGGTGTCCGGGCTCGATCCGGTTGCCGGCGTTGTCCGTCGTCAACGGCAACTCGGTGATGCAACCGCTGGCCGGATCGACAAAGCTGGCCAGCATGGCTGCGGCAATGCCCGCCAGCCGGTCCGCGTAAAAAATGTCCCCCGTGACCTCGTGAGCCGCCAGGTAAGCCTCGGTCAGGTGCATGATCGGGTTTTGCAGCGGCGTGGCGCCAACGGGGCTGAAGTCTTGCGCGAGCCCGGCATGGTAGAGGCCGTCCGCCATGCGGAAACGCTGTTCGATCAGCCGCGCCGTGCCGTCCAGCAAGGTGCGCGCCTCGGGGCTGCCCGTCCGCTTGAAATACGCCGCGCAAGCGAAAACCACGAAGGCGTGGGTGTACAAGTCCTTGGTGCTATCGAGCGGCTGGCCGTGCGCATCGATGCTGTAGACGAAGCCGCCGTACCCGCCATCGGCGAAGCGGCCGCGCAGCGACGCGAACAGCCGCGCGGCGTGGGCGGCCGCGTCGGCGCCCTCGCACCGGGAAAACACGTAAATCTGGCGCGCGCATGCCATGGCGCGATAGCGCACCACCGGCAGCGGCTGGCGATCGGTGGCCGACAGCGCCTCATAGGGCAGTTGCATGGCGGCATGCCAGCCCGGACCGTTCCATAGGGGCAGGATGGCGGCATCGTAGTGCGCGAGCAGCGTGGCAACGGACGCGGAAATGGAAGCAGCACCGGTTGCGGCAAGGGTTGGCGTAACGTTCATGCGGGAAGGAATTCGGTAAGGGGCGCGTCATCGCGCGGTCCCGGCTAAATATTCATGACCAAGACCCGGGACGCGGGGAACGGCAACCGAGGCGTCCCGGAGACTGGCATCCGTGCAATATACCTCAGCACGGCAACCGGCCTTCCCGACTAACCGGCGCCGGCGATAGCGCCTAAATACGCCGGACCATGCACAAAGGCAGGCGTGCGCCTTCCGATCCGCATTCCGGCGACCTGCCGCAATCCGGAGTGGCGGCCTCGCCCCACCCGCCGTTTCGTGCCATTGGCAAGCTTGAACCCGCCGGCAGATCGCCTAACCTTACCGCGTGGACCCTTGCTTCGAGAACCGCGACGAGCGGCTATCGCGCCGCATTCCGCGCCCGCCGCGGCGCCAGGACCACATTCCTGGTTTGTGCAGATATCACGGCCGGAGGGATTCCCGCCTTCCGTCCTCCCCGCACTTTCTGGCCATCCGGCGCCCGCCGGAGGTTACGCCCATGCTCCATGGGAGAGCACGATGGAAAAGCCAGTCGTAAGCCCCTTGCGTTTTGTCGAGATGCTGAACGCCAGGCTGCCCGCCCATCCCCTGTATCAGGAGGGGATGCGCGTGTACGCCATTCCCAATCATTCAGAGCATCCTCACAGCCTGGTCTGCGTCGGCCCGCGCGGCGTCAAAGGCGTATGCGCAACGGTGGAACTGATCGTGCGCGGCGAGTGCGAGATCTTCCCCGACATACCGGGCGACTGGCACGCCGCCCCCCGCGCCACCGCTCGCGCCTCCAGCCGCTAGGGCGCTGCCATCCGGCCACGCGCGAACCCCTTCCAGCCTCCGATATGGCCGGGGGCAGCGTCACGCGGCTGCGCGCCCCTCCTCTGCAGAAGCTGGAATCCGGACGACGCCGGCGCTGTCGGAACTCATTACGCCTGCCGGATACCGTGCGGCAAACACCAGGCGGCCCGCTGACCACGTATGCGTCACCAGCGGCTGGCCCGCCACCATTGCCACCGCCACCAGGTCGGCACGCAGCCCGGCCGCGATGCGGCCGCGGTCGGACAGCCCGCAGGCCGCCGCCGGGTTGGCGCCGACCAGCGCGGCAGCCCGCGGCAGGCTCAGGTCCGCCTGCCGCTCGGCGGCGAAGGCCGCCGCGATCAGCGTGGATGGCTGGTAGTCCGAACACAGGCAATCCGCCACGCCGGCGCGGATGGCGTCGATGGCGCGCATCGAACCGCTCTGGCTCTGGCCGCGCAGCACATTGGGCGCGCCGAGGATGGTCGGCAGCCCTTGCGCCTTGGCCGCCTGCGCGGTCTCCAGGTTGATCGGGAACTCGCTCATGCGCACGCCCAGCGCCTGCATGGTGGCAATGCGCTCGACCGAATCGTCGTCGTGGCTGGCGGCGGGAATGCCCATCCGCGCAGCCAGCGCCAGCAGGCGTTCCACGCGCTCCAGCGCGCCATGCTTCTCCACCAGTTTCTTGTCGGCGGCGGCGCGCGCTTCTTCGCGGCTCATGGCGTGGTTGCCCATCATGTAGGCCAGGTACGCTTCGAGCGTCTTGAACTGGCCCTGGCCGGGCGAGTGGTCCATCACGGAGACCAGGTCCACCACGCCGGCCTCCATCAGTTGCTCAAGCACGGGCAGCGCGCTGGCATCGGTGACTTCGTAGCGGCAATGGACACGGTTGTCCACCAGGCTGTGATCACGGAAAGCCGTGACGGCGCGCACCAGGGCGCCTGCGGTCTCGTAGTTGCGCACGCCGAACGTATTGCTGGCGAACGACACCGCATGATAAGGCGTGGTGATGCCGGCAGCGGCGTTGCGGCGGTCGACCTGCGCCACGGCAAAATCGAGCGGGAACATCACGCGCGAGCGCGGTTCGGCTTCTTTCTCGATCGCATCGCAATGCAGGTCGATCAGGCCGGGCATCAGGGTCTGGCCGCGCAGGTCGATCACCTGGGTGGCGCGCGGTACGGCGGCGGCATCCGGCTCGATGGCCGCGATCAGGCCATTCTCGATCAGCAGCGCGCTGTCAGGAAGCACGCCGTCGGGCAGGACGATCCGCGCATGGGTCAGGTAGGCAGGAAGCATGGTCGTTTCCGGGAACGATTGGGAACGGATAAAAGCAACAACGAATCGGCTCAGCCAGCCACGGCGGCAAGCTTGCCGGCGGGCGCGGCCTCGGTGACGGCGGGCGGGTGCAAGGGCAGCAACCGGGTGGCCACGGCATCGCGCACCGCTTCGTCGTGGAAGATGCCGACCAGGCAACGGCCCTCGGCCAGCGCCTCGCGAATCAGCGCCACGACCACGGCGCGGTTGTCGGCATCGAGCGAGGCGGTCGGCTCGTCGAGCAGCAGCACCGGATGACCGCCGATCAACCCGCGCGCGATGTTCACGCGCTGCTGCTCGCCGCCCGAGAAAGTCGCCGGCGGGAGGCTCCAAAGACGGCCCGGCACCTGCAGCCGCGCCAGCAGCGTCGCCGCGCGCTCGCGCGCTTCATCGGCGCCGGCGCCGCGCTGCTGCAGCGGCTCGGCCACCACGTCGAGCGTGCTCACGCGCGGGATCACGTGGAGGAACTGGCTGACATAGCCGATCACCTCGCGGCGCAGTTGCAGGATGCGCTGCTCAGGCGCGCGGGTCAGTTCCACCCAGTCGTTGCCGTCGCGGATGCGGATGCTGCCTTCGGTGGCCAGGTAGTTGCCGTACAGGCAGCGCAGCAGCGTGCTCTTGCCCGCGCCGGAACTGCCGGCCAGCACCAGGCATTCGCCTGCGGCGGCGTCGAAGTCGATGGCCTGCAGCACCGGCAGGCGCGTGCCGCCCTGGTTATGCAGGACGAAGGTCTTGCCGAGGCCGCGCACCTGGATGCGGCTGGCACCGGTGGCATCGACGGTATTCGTGTTGGCATTGCCTTGATGGTTGTTGGAGTCTTGCGTCATGGTCAGCTCTGCAGGRTGGAAGACACCAGCAATTGGGTGTACGGATGGTGCGGGTCGTCGAGGATCTGGTCGGTCAGGCCGCTTTCCACCACGCGCCCGCCTTGCATCACCAGCGTGCGGTGCGCCAGCAGGCGTGCCACGGCGAGGTCGTGGGTCACGATGATGGCGGCGAGGCCAAGGTCCGCCACCAGCCGGCGCAGCAGATCGAGCAGGCGGGCCTGCACGGAGACATCGAGCGAGGCAGTGGGCTCGTCCATGAACACCAGGCGCGGATGCGTCACCAGGTTGCGGGCGATCTGCAGGCGCTGCTGCATGCCGCCCGAGAAGCTCGTCGGCGCATCGTCCAGGCGCCCCAGGTCCAGCTCCATCTTTTCCATCCAGGTGCCGGCGACCTCGCGCAGTTCACCGTAGTGGCGTCCGCCCACCGCCATCAGGCGCTCGGCGATATTGGCGCCGGCGCTCACGCGCATGCGCAGGCCATCGCGCGCGTTCTGGCGCACGAAGCCCCAGTCGGTGCGCGCCAGCAGGCGCAGACGGGCATCGGACAGCGTGGCGAGGTCAACCAGCCCTTGCTCGCGGGTGTCGTAACGCACGCTGCCGGACTCCGGCGCGGCCTGCCAGGAAACCGCTTGCAGCAAGGTGCTCTTGCCGGAGCCGGATTCGCCCACCACGCACAGCACTTCGCCGGGAAAGAGATCGAAGCTGACATCGTGGCAGCCGTGCACGCCGTCCCAGGTGCGGGTCAGGCCGCGCACGGACAACAGCGGCTGGTGCGGATCGGTGCGGCTCATGCGGCCTCCTTGCTGGCGTTGGCGCCGGTTTCACCTTGTTCCTGGCGCGTGGCGCAGTACTCGGTATCGGAGCAGACGAACATGCGGCCGCCCGCGTCGTCGGTGATGATTTCATCGAGATAGCTGTCGGTGGCGCCGCACAGTTCGCAGCAGCCCGACCACGTTTCGACGGCGAAGGGATGGTCGTCGAAATCCAGGCTCTTGACGCTGGTGTAGGGCGGCACCGCATAGACCCGCTTCTCGCGCCCCGCGCCGAACAGCATCAGCGCCGGGCTGCGGTCCAGCTTAGGGTTGTCGAACTTGGGGATGGGCGACGGCCGCATCATGTAGCGCTGGTTGACCATCACGGGGTAGTCGTAGGTGGTGGCGATGCGTCCATGGCGCGCGATGTCCTCGTACAGCTTGACATGCATGGCGCCGTATTCCGCCAGCGCATGCATGGTGCGGGTCTCGGTCTCGCTCGGCTCCAGCCACCGCAGCGGCTCCGGGATCGGTACCTGAAACACCATGATCTGGCCCTGGGCCAGCGGCGTCTCAGGAATCCGGTGGCGGGTCTGCACGATGGAGGCTTGCGCGGTGCGTTCGGTGGTCTGCACGCCGGTGACGCGGCCGAAGAAGCGGCGGATATTGATGGCGTTGGTGGTGTCGTCCGAGCCCTGGTCGATCACCTTGAGCACGTCGTCGCTGCCGATGATGGAGGCCGTGACCTGGATGCCGCCGGTGCCCCACCCGTATGGCAGCGGCATCTCGCGGCTGCCGAACGGCACCTGGTAGCCGGGGATCGCCACCGCCTTGAGCAGCGCGCGGCGCAGCATGCGCTTGGTGGACTCGTCGAGATAGCCGAAGTTGTAGTGTTCGTCGCGCACGACGGCGCTGGCATTGGTGTCGTTCATGATGCGATGGCCTCCTGCGACGGGGCTTGAGCGATGGCGGTGGTGTCGCTTTCCGGCGGCACCGGCGCCGGCGCCGGGACGCCCTGCCCTCGCTCGGCGCGCAACCGGCGCAGCAGTTCGAGATTGGTCTGGAAATCCACGTAGTGCGGCAGCTTCAGATGCTGCACGAAGCCGGAGGCTTCCACGTTGTCGCTGTGGTAGAGCATGAACTCCACGTCATTGGCGGGCGCGTCGGCCGCTTCGCCCAGTTCGGCGGCGCGCATCGCGCGGTCGGCCAGCGCCATCGACATCGCCTTGCGCTCACCGTAGCCGAACACCAGGCCATAGCCGCGCGTAAAGCTCGGCCCCTCCTGCGCGTTGCCGGCAAACTGGCTCACCATCTGGCATTCGGTGACCTCGATCTCGCCGATGGTCACGGCAAATCCCAGCTCTTCCACGAACAGTTCCACCTCCACCGCGCCATAGCGGATCTCCGCCGCGAACGGATGCGAGTTGCCGTAGCCGCGCTGGGTCGAGTAGCCCATCGACAACAAGAAACCTTCATCGGCGCGTGCCAGGTTCTGCAAGCGCGCCGGACGGGCAGCGGGCAGCTCCAGCGGTTCGCGCGTCAGGTCGGGCGGCGCGGGATCGTGCGGGGGCACCGTCTCCGGCTCGATCAGCGATTCCTGGCGCAACAGGTCGGTCACGCGGGGCATGCGCGCGTCCAGCGTGGACGCCGCCGGCGGCAGCGGTGCATTCTCGCGCTCGGCCTCCAGCGTGAAATCCAGCAAGCGCTGGGTGTAATCGTAGGTCGGGCCCAGCACCTGCCCGCCCGGCACATCCTTGAAGGTGGACGAGATCCGGCGCTGCAAGCGCATGGCGCCGGTATCGAGCGCCACCGAATAGCCGAAGCGCGGCAGGGTGGTGCGATAGGCACGCAGCAGGAACACCGCTTCGATCAGGTCGCCCGCGGCCTGCTTGATGGCCAGCGCGGCCAGGTGCGGATCGTACAGCGAGCCCTCGGCCATCACGCGCGACACGGCCAGCGGCATCTGCTCGCGCACCTGCGCCAGCGTCAGCTCCGGCACCRCGCGGTCGCCGCGGCGGTAGTCGTCCAGCATGCGATAGGAGTTGAGGATGGCGCGTTCGCCCCCTTTGACGGCAACGTACATATCAAGCCTCCGCTTGGGTGGTGCGCGGCAGCGCGCACAAGCGGCTGGCACTGGTCAGGAGCACATCCACGCCGAGCGGGAAGCGCGCATGGTTGGCTTGCCACTGGGTCCAGAAACCGGCCGGCAAGCCTTGCACGGCCAGCGCCGCCTGGTGCTCGATGCCCGGGCCGCGCAGCGTGACGGCAGGGCCATCGCACAGCGACTCCACTTCGAGCAACAGCGTGGCGGAGCGGTCGGGATAAGCCGGATCGCCCTGGGCGCACGCCGCGAGATCCGGCACGGCATGGCCGGCCGGCACCGCCACGAAGGTGGCCTGCCCCACTTCGGCCACCAGCGGGCAGCCGCAATGGAAACGCAGGAAGGCGCGCACGCCCTCGGGCGTTTGCGGCGGCAGCCACACGGGCGTATCGCAATCGGCCAGCGCCAGCAGCAGCGCGCTCAGCGCAGGCGACAGGCCCGGCGGCACGCCGCACGGCTCGGCCAGCTCGCCGATGGTGCCGGGGTGTGACATGGCGTCCAGCGCGGCGCGGAAGGTCCGCTGCGCCGACTTCACCGCATCGTCGAAGCCGGGCAACAGCATCGGCGCCTGGCGGCTCGCAGGCGCGTTGTCGTATCCAGCCGCCTGGGCGGCAATCGGTTGGCCTGGCATCTCAATCCTCTCCACGCACCATGGTAAAAAATTCAACTTTTGTCTGTGCTGCCACCGCGGCCTCGTGTTCGCCACGCGCCGCGCGTTCCCTGGCCAGCGCCGAGACCACTTCGGCCTGCACGCGCGCATGCCAGCCTGGCAGTTGCAACAGCGCATCCAGCACGGCGATCTGCTCCGCCTGGCGGTGTGTACGGCCCTGCACGTAGCCCACGCCCACCACGCCAGGCTCCAGCGTTACCGCGCAGCGCGTTACGCTGACTTCGCCCAGGTTGAACTGCGCACCGGTGCCGCCGGCGCGCCCTCGCACCATCGCCATGCCGCTTTCCGGCTTGCGCAGCAGGCGATAGGCCGGCAGCGCGCCGAGGCGGCCAACGGCCTGCTCCAGGGCTTCCGGGTCCGCCAGCGCCAGCACGCGCAGCCATGCGGCGCGGGCCGCCTGGCCGGCCTGTTCCCGGGCCGCCGCCGCTGGCTGCGTGCCGGATCCGGTATCGGTTCGATCCATTTCACATCCCCTATACGTCTATACGTTTAGATGTAGAATACCATCCATGGCCGAACTACAACATAGCCAGATGAAGCTTTGATGACGCCTGGCGACGTTGTTTGGTTCTACGCACCGCACTGCGCGGTTGAGGCAAAATCGCATTCCATTGAAGCACGCCAATGATTAACGCAGGATGACGAAAAGGCAGGACAGGATGGTGGAACAGGAAGTCGAACGCGGTTCGGGAGTTGCGGTATGGCGCCAGATCGGCGAAGCCCTGGCGCTCGACATCCGCAACAAGCTCTACATGCCGGGCGAGCGGCTGCCGCCCGAGCCGGAGCTGGCCAGCCGGTTCGCCGTCAATCGCCACACCATCCGCCGCGCCATGGGCGAACTGGAGCAGAACGGCCTGGTACGCATCGAGCAAGGCAGGGGCACGTTCGTGCAGGAGCACGCGATCGACTACGCCATCGGGCGCCGTACCCGTTTCTCGCAGAACCTGGCCAGCCAGGGCATGCGCGGGCACATCGAAGTGCTCGAATCGCAAACGCTGCGCGCGCACGAGATCGCCAAGCACCTGGGGCTGGGACGCAGCGCCCCCATCCTGCGCGTGCAAATGCTGGGCAAGGCCGAAGCCCGCACCATCGACGTCGCCGATCATTACTTCGATGCCGCCCGCTTTCCCGACATGGATGAACAGTTGCGCGCGCGCCAGTCCATCTCCAAGGCGCTCGCCCATTACGGCATCACCGACTACACGCGCAAATGGTCGCGCATCACCGCCGCCATGCCGACCGCGCCGGTGGCCCGCCAGCTCAACCAGCCCAAGACCCGGCCGATCCTGCAGGTGGAAGCGCTCAATGTCGACCCGGAAGGCGCGCCGCTGCAATACAGCGTGGTGCGTTTCGCCGGCGACTGGGTGCAACTGACCGTGGCCGACCAGGACTAGGCGGCACCGGCCATGATCTTCGCGCCACAGGGATGGACCGAACATGGGCCGGACATCGGCCGGCCCGCAATTTGCTTACTTCCGGTATGGCGTGCAGCGCGGGTTGCAATCGCATACCGGGACACGATAGCTTCGCCGCGGGTTGCGCAGGCGGCGATGCACCGAGACAATCCGCCAATGCACGAATCGCACCGCAATTGGTCTAGACATCCGCTTGTCATCTGCCCGCGCTAAGGTCGCCAGCATGGATACCAATCACGCATATCACCCCACCCTCGCCGGCCTGCGCGGCCGGCGCGTCCTGACCGCCAACGGCATCGCCCCGGCCGCCTTCGCCTTCCGCGATGGTTGCCTGGCGGCGCCCGCCAGTACGCCGGGAGGCGCCCTCGATGCGGGCGACCTGCTGGTGCTGCCCGGCATCGTGGATATCCACGGCGACGCCTTCGAGCGCGCGGTGATGCCGCGGCCCGGCGTCAGCTTCCCGTACACCAGCGCGCTGTTCGACGTGGATCGCCAGTTGCTCGCGCATGGCATCACCACCGAACTGCATGGCGTGACGCTGTCGTGGGAAGGCGGCTTGCGCGGCGAGGCGTACGCGCAACGCATGTTCGACGGCCTGGAACGCATGCGCGGCACGCTGGGCGCGCAGCACCACGTGCACCTGCGCTTCGAGGCGCACCACCTGGCCGGGCTGGAGACGGCCCTGGACTGGATCGATTCAGGCAAGGTGCGCTTCGTCGCCATCAACGACCACCTGCCGCTGATGGCGACCCGCATGCACGACGCCCGCAAGCTGGCGCAGTACGCGGACCGCGCGGAATGCGACCCAGCCACCTTCCGCCAACGGCTGGAACAGGCCGCCGCGCAAGCGGGCGCCGTGCCCGCCGGCGTGGCCCGGCTGATTGCCGCCGCCCGCGCCGCCGGCCTGCAGGTGGCATCGCACGACGACGGCGATGCCGCCACGCGCCAGGGATATCACCAGCAAGGCTGCACGGTGGCGGAATTCCCGCTCACCGTCGACGTGGCCCGCGCCGCCCGTGCCCTGCGCAACCACACCGTATTCGGCGCGCCCAACGTGATCCGCGGCGGTAGCCACACCGGCGCCCCGGACGCCACCGAGATGATCGCCGCCGGGCTGTGCGACGTACTGGCCTCCGACTACTACTACCCGGCGCCGCTGCAAGCGGCGTTCCGGCTGACGCAGCTCGGCGTGCTGCCGCTGCCGGCCGCCTGGGACCTGGTCTCGCGCAACCCCGCGCGCGCCGCCGGCATGAACGACCGCGGCACGCTGGGCCCCGGCCTGCGCGCCGACGCCATCATCGTAGACGACCACGATCCCGCCCTGCCGCAAGTCTGCGCCGCCATCGTCGGCGGCGTATTGCGGCACGCCACCCGCGCCTTCCCGCTGGTGTTGTCCGGCGACGAACGGCGCGCCGCCTGACCGTTTCCCATGATGCCAAGCACCGCACCAAACCCAATGTCCCGGGCCTATCGCTACGCCATCTACCTCCATCCCGCCGCGCCGTTCCGGCAGGTGGGCGCGCAGTGGCTGGGCCGCTGCGCCGACACGGGCGCAGCCATCGCACGCCCCGCGCGGGAAGATGCCCGCATTGCCTGCTGGACCGAAGCACCCGCCTACTATGGCCTGCATGCCACGCTCAAGGCACCGTTCCGCCTTGCGGACAGCCAGACGCCAGCCGGGCTCGACGCCGCCATGCGCGCCTTCGCCCTGGACCGCCAGCCCTTCGCCGTTCCGCTCGCCCTGCAGAACCTGCGCGGCTTCCTGGCCTGGTGCCTGGGCGGCGACGCAAGCGCCAATGCGCGCATGCACGCCCTGGCGGACGCCGCTGTACGGGAACTGGACGACTTCCGCGCGCCGCCCACCAGCGCTGAACTTGCCCGCCGCAATCCCGCGCAACTCAGCGCGGCGTCCCGGCGCATGCTCGACGCCTGGGGCTACCCCTACGCATTCGAAACCTTCATATTCCACATCACGCTGACCGGCATGCTGGACGAAGCCGAACAAGCCGAAGCCATCGCCATGCTGCAAGCCGCCAGCGGCACGCTCCTGCAAGCGCCGATGCCCGTACGCGATGTCAGCCTGTTCGTGCAACCGGCACCGGATGCGCCCTTCATGGCGGCCCGCCACTACGGCTTCGACGGCAGCATCACCGACGCCGCCGGCGCGGCCCTGCTGGAAACCGCGGCATGAACATCCACGCAACAGGCACCGCCGCCCGGGCCGACATGCCCGGGGCACCGGCTCAAGCCGCCGGCGGAAGCCGGCTGATCTACCTGATGGGCCCTTCCGGCAGCGGCAAAGACTCCTTGCTGCGCGTCTTGCGCGACAAGCTGCAGGACGATGGGCGCGTACGGATAGCACAGCGCTACATCACCCGCGCCAGCAGCGCCGACGAAGCCTGCATCGCGATCACCCAGGCCGAGTTCGAGCGGTGCGCCGCGCAACGCGGCTTCGCGCTGCACTGGCGCAGCCACGGCCTGTGCTATGGCATTGGTATCGAACTCGACGCCTGGCTGGCGCAAGGCCTGTGCGTGGTCGTCAACGGATCACGCGAACACCTCGCCGCCGCTCACGCCCGCTACCCCGCCCTGCACGCGGTACAGATCAGCGTGCGCCTGCAGGTACTGGGAGAGCGCCTGCGCCTGCGCGGCCGCGAGGACGAGCAAGCCATCGTCCGGCGCCTGCAGCGTGCCGGCGAACCCTTCGCCGTGCCGGCTGGCTGCCGGCTGACGGTGATCGACAACAGCG
Source organism: Cupriavidus sp. 05N39 (assembly GCF_056397325.1). Lineage (NCBI taxonomy): Bacteria > Pseudomonadati > Pseudomonadota > Betaproteobacteria > Burkholderiales > Burkholderiaceae > Cupriavidus > Cupriavidus sp. 05N39. Next base: position 23,840 of record NZ_JBFTNE010000061.1, on the reverse strand, counting down.
GCGCGCTGGAGACGGCGGCGCAGGCCTTGCTGCGGCTGACACGCGAGGGTGGACACGGGGGGAAGGCCGGGCTGACCGTGGCCGGGCGATCCTGATCCCGGACGTCGCCGCCGCGCGGCAAGCCGCCCGGCTATGCCGACGCCGGCAGCCCGATGCTAAAACTGATGCCGTGCTCGGTGAATCCAAGCTGCCGATAGAACTGATGGGCCTGCAGGCGCCTGGCGCTGGACGAAAGCGCCAGCTTGGCGGCGCCCGCCTCCTCCGCCAGCCGCATGGCCGCTCGCATCATGGCCGAACCGACGCCGGTGCCGCGCGCGGCGCGGGCCACCACCACGCTTTCCACGATAGCCTCGCTGCGCCCGTCATGCGCCAGCACCGGGAAGATCAGCAGGCAGAACGTGCCAAGCGGTTCGCCGGAAGCCGCCAGCATCAGGTAGCAGCGATAGTCAGGCATTGCCTTCAGTTGCGCAAACAACGCGCGCATGCGGGGCAGTGGCAGCGGTGCCTCGCCATCCATCTCGGACAGCAAGGCGGCCACCTGCACGAGTTCGGTATCGGTGCCGGTGACTTCGCGCAGGGCCAGGCCGCCGGCTTCCCGGCTTTCTTCTTGGGCGTTCATGGGCCGGCAGTTCAGGAAATGCGCCGGATGCAGCGCGACACCATCGGCAGGTAGTACTCCAGCGGCGGCGTCGCAAGGCCCACGACCTTGGCAAGATCGTCGTAGCGGCGCAGGCGCACCGCGTCCGGGCCATGCGGATGCGCGATGAAGGCTTCGGCTTGCGCCGCATCGTAGGGTCCGCCCTGCAAGGCGAGGCTATGCAGCGAGGCTGGCGACAACGTTGCCTGGTAGCCCGGATCGATGGCGCACAGGTAGCGCTTGGCCGCCACGTGCAGGCGCACCGGCTCGGTCACGGCGGGCCCGAAGCCGACCCCCAGCAGATCGGCACCCACCTCCTGGTGCCGCATGTCGGTGGTGCCGTCCTCGGACATCACGAGATGGCCGAGATCGTGCAGCAGGCTGGCCACGATCAGCGATTCGGGATCGCCGGCCTGCTCGGCAAGTTGCGCGCATTGCAGCGCGTGCTCGGTCTGCGTGATGGCCTCACCGCCGTAGAAGGCGGTGCCGTGGCCCGAGAAGAGTATTTCGATGCGGCGCAGGATCGTCATGAAGATTCAGGGATGGTGGCGTGCTTGAGTGGCTGGCATACGAGGCAGGCTGATGCCCGCGTCACACAAGCGCCTTGCGGATGCGCGCCGACAGCAAATCGATGACCGTGACAAAGCCGACGATGATGATGATCACCGCGCAGGTCTCGGCATACTGGAAACTGCGGATGATCTCCCACAGCACGGTACCGATGCCGCCCGCGCCGACGATGCCCAGCACCGTGGCCGAACGCACGTTGGATTCAAAGCGGTACAGCGCGTATGAGATCCACAGCGGCAACACCTGGGGAATCACGCCATAAACAATCTCCTCGATCGCGCTGGCGCCGGTGGCGCGCACGCCTTCGACCGGGCGCGGATCGATCGCCTCCACCGCTTCCGAAAAGAGCTTGGCGAGCACGCCGGTGGTGTGCACCCAGAGAGCCAGCACGCCAGCGAACGGCCCCAGCCCCACCGCCACGATAAACAGCATGGCGAACACCATCTCGTTGATGGCGCGGCAGGCATCCATCACGCGCCGCATCGGCTGGTAGACCCAGGCGGGCACGATGTTCGAAGAACACGCCAGGCCCAGCGGCACGGCAAACACAATGGACAGGAAGGTGCCCCAGATCGCGATCTGGACGGTCACCAGCATCTCGTCCAGGTAAATGCGCCAGTCGCGGAAGCTGGGCGGAAAGAAGTCGGCGGCGAATTTCGCCATATTGCCGGAATCCTTCCACAGGTCGAACGGGCGCATGTCGGCGCCCTGCCACGACATGGCCAGCAAGGCGAGCACCACCGCCCAGACGAACAGGACTGGCAGGCTGGCCCGCGGCGGGCGGCCGGCGCGAGACGGAGTGGCTGGAGGCATGGTGGTGTTGACGGAAGGCAGCATGGGGGAAACAAAGACAACGGTGGGTACAGCGGCAAATACGATGAAGCGGCAGTAGCAAGCAGCAAGGGCAGCACGCAGCAGCAGCGGATACGTGGCGGCCCACCCCAAGCATCGGGACGGGCCGCGCGATCGCGCCCGGCGGACTGCTTTGCGCTTACTGCGCGCTGGCGGCGATCTTGTCGAGTTCAGCCAGCTTGCTGCTCAGGTCGGCAAGGCGTTTTTCCTTGTCGGCGGCGGCCAGCGTGGTATCGGTCTCGATCTTGGTCTTTTCGCGGGCGAGCTCGATCTGGCGGATCGGCACCAGTTGCGCGTCGTTGGAAGCGCGGAAGCCCTGATACGTCAGCTTGGCCAGGTTTTCCTTCTCGCGCGCGGCGTCCGTGCCCTTGCCGTAGTTGACGAAGAAGGTCTTGACCTTGGCCTTGACGTCGGCCGGCAGGTCCTTGCGGTAGACCAGCGGGTCCGCCGGGATCAGCGGCGACTTCCACAGCACGCGCACCTGGTCATAGGCGTTCTTGCCCGTATTGATGCGGTAGCGCTCCATGTTCTCGGTGTTGTTCACCGCCACGTCGACCTGCTTGTTCAGCACCGACAGCAGGTTGGTCTCGTGATTGCTCACGCGCACCGTCTTGAAGAACGTCTTCGGCTCGATCTTGTGGGCAGCCCACAGGTAGTGGCCGGGCACGGCGGTGCCGGAGGTGGAGTTCGGATCGCCCGCGCCATAGCTCAGCGACTTGCCTTGCTTGAGCACATCGTCAAGCGTCTTCAGGTCGCTATCCTTGTTGACGATCAGCAGCGACCAGTAGCCGGGGTTGCCATCCTTGTCGATCACCGAAGCGAAGACCTCGCCGTTGGCGCGGTCCACCGCCTCGATGGCGGACTTGTTGCCGAACCAGGCGATCTGCACTTTGTTGAAACGCATGGCTTCGATGATGCCGGCGTAGTCGGAAGCGAAGAACGGCTTCACCTGTACGCCCAGTTGCTTGCTCAGGTCATCGACCACGGGCTGCCAGGCGGATTTCAGGTTGGACGAAGTCTCCGTCGAGATAAAACCCATGTTGAGGACTTTGCCCTCCTGGGCGAAAGCGGGAAACGAGAGCGCGCCCGCGGCGCTCGTGACGATCAGGGCAAAAAGGGTTCTGCGCAGCATAAGGGAACTCCGGGGTAAAGCCTTGTTGAGGGCCTTGTTGGGGGTGCTTGCGGAAAAAAACTTGACAGAGAATCCGGGAAAATCAGGCTGCCGCGAGGCCGCCGGGCATCATGGCGGGAGGCGCCGCATCCAGCCCTGCGCCCTCGGGCAGCAGTTCGGCGGCTTCGGTGCCGTAGAGGTCTCGCAGCATGCCCGGCGTCAGCGCCGCCGAGGGGCCGTCGTAGACCACCTTGCCATGCCGCAGCGCCACCACGCGCGGGCAATAGCGCATTGCCACGTCCACCTGGTGCAGCGACACCACCACCGCCACCTTGCGCGTGCGGTTGATCTGCGCCAGCAACGCCATGACGCGCCGCGCCGATTCGGGATCCAGCGAAGCGATCGGCTCGTCGGCCAGGATCACCCGCGCGTTCTGCACCAGCGTGCGGGCGATCGCSGCGCGCTGCTGCTGGCCGCCGGACARSGTSGAGGCMCGCTGAAACGCATAGTCGTCTATACCAACCTGGGCAAGCGCATCGAGCCCGGCGTCGATCTCTTCGTTACGGAAAAAGCGAATCAGGCTGCGCCACAGCGGAACGCGCGGCAGCATGCCGGTCAGCACGTTCGTGATCACCGGCAGGCGTCCCACCAGGTTGAACTGCTGGAACACAAACCCGATCTCGGCGCGCGCGCCGCGCACATCGGGGGCCAGCCGGCCGCCTTGCTGGATGGTGCGGCCGTTGACCAGCACCTCGCCAGCGCCAGCCGCATCGGCTGCGACAAAGCCCGCTACATGGCGCAGCAAAGTGGACTTGCCCGAGCCCGAGGCGCCCAGCAGGGCAACCATCTCACCGGGCGCAACGGCAAGGCCAACGTTATCCAGCGCCTTGCGTCCCGCCTGGAACGACTTGGACAGGCCGCGCACTTCAATCGCATGCGTCATCCCACTCTCCTTGCATCAACAGTGAGCGCATTCTGGGTGGTGCCGATGACAAAACGATGAAGGTTGTGAGGCAATTGCGAATCGGACCGGATAAGCATCGCGCCTTGCCGGCGCACGGCCTGCCACGCGGGCGGGCTCAGGCCCGGTTTGACTCCGCCGAAATGTTACACAAACCAGACATTATCCCTGCCAATACCCCACGAAACGGGTATCGCCGCGAAGACGAAGTTAATCGTAAGGCATTTATAATCTGGCCCGCTTTTCCAAAAATGCACCAAACGGAAGAGACCAGAAACAAAACCAATAACAAGGAAAGGGAAGAAGAATGAAAGGGATGCAAAAACTGATCGCAGGCATGGCGATTTCCGCCTTGCTGGCGGCTTGCGGCGGCGGTGGGGACGGCGGCACCGCCAGTCCCCTCTCCGTAGGCGCGACATCGGACGGCGCCAAGTCGACCTTGGTTGCCGCGGGGCAGTCGGCCAGCCTTACCGTGGAGTCCGGCAAGGAGGTGAAGCTGGACGCCAACCAGGCAGTCACCTGGACCGCCACGCCGAGCAAGACCACGATCTCGTCACCGGCAATCACCGAGCAGTCGTGGAAAGCCGCGCTGACGAGCCCCGAAGGCGGTACCGTCACGCTCAAGGCCGTTTCCGTAAGCAACCCGGCCAATTCCGCCACCATCACGATCACGGTCCCGCCGCATCGCTATGCCGCCATTGCACCCAGGGTCGGTGAAGCCATCACGTTCAACGAATCCAACCTGCTGTTGAACGGCACCACGGTGACGAAACCCCTTACCTATACCACCACCGTCATCGCCAACGGCATCGCAACGCTCGTGGCCACCGATGCAACAAACACTGTCGTCGAGACCTACACGCAGGATGGCGACCGCAACCGCCTGACCCGGTCGCGCCCCCCCGGCACCAACCAGTGCACCTACGCGCCGAAGCGTGACCTGTACAACTTCCCGTTGTACGTGGGCAAGACCTGGAGCCCTGCCTGGACGCTGAACTGCGCGCTTGGCTACCACGAAACGGCCGCCGTGAATGCCGTGGTGGAAGGGTTCGAACAACTCAGCACGCCGGCGGGCACCCTCGACACCCTGCGTATCCGCTATGTCGTCGCCTATACGAACTCGAATGATGTCAATTTCGCCACCTATAGCGAGAACGACGTCTGCTGGTGGTCGACCAAGTTCGGACGTGCGGTGAAGTGCCAGTTCGACTACACCTACCCGGCCGGCATGGCGGACCTCACCTACAAGAAGACCTACACCCAAGTCGCCGCAAGCGTATCGCCTTGATCCTCGCCCCCGGCCGGCGTCAGCGGATACGCTGGCCGGTCGCTACGGGCGCCCCCCGGCGCCCCTTGCCTCCCGGTGTCCCCTCCTTGCAGGATGTAGGACGGCTCCCGCCTTCCTGCCGGCACGCACACCCTGGACTCGATGCATCGTTGTTCCAGGCGAAGTGCAGCCGACCGCCAGCAGTATCACCCCCGCGCCCCCTGCCGCCCCCGCACCGCCCGCCACGCACTCGCCACCACCAGTGAACCCAGGCCGAGCGCGAGACCTAGCAGCACGATGGCGCTCATATGGTCGCGCACCAGCGGCACATTGCCAAAGAGATAGCCGCCGGCCAGCAGCGAGATCACCCACACCGCCGCACCGGCGCCAGCCGCCAGCACAAAGTGCGCTACCGGCATGTCGGACACGCCCGCGACAAAGGGCGCGAAGGTACGCACCACAGCGACGAAGGGCGACAGCAGCAGGGCCAGGCCGCCATGCCGCCGACAGAAGGCCTGCGTCTTGCGCAGCGCGTCCTGGTTGATCCAGCGGTAGCCGCCGGCAAACACGCGCGTCCCGATGGTTTTGCCGATGGCATAGTTCAGCAGGCTGCCAGTGACCGCGGCGATCAGCAGCAACGGCAGGAGCACCCACAGACTCAACGCCCCCGAAGCGCAGAACGCGCCGCAGATGAACAGCAGCGGATCGCCCGGCAGGAAGAACAGCGGCAACAGGCCTATCTCGCAGAACACGATGGCGAACAGGATGCCGTAGACCAGGAGGCCGTACTGCGCGATGGCGGGACCGAGATACTGATCGAAATGCAGCAGCAACGGCAATATTTGCGTTGAATTCATGCTCGCCCCGACTCTCAAAGCTGTGCTTACAGTGTAGGCGTGGGCTAGCCGGCGGGTAGCCGGTCCGGGCGGCGCTACATCTGCAAGCGAATTCGCCTGCGCAGGCCCGGTCCTTTCCCTCGCGCCCGCATCTGCGTAATATCCGCTCAAGCAACCCTTGGAAATGCCATGTCAAGCTCCCAAGCCACCGCCAGGATCGGCCCGGCCGACGCCAACTACCTCGTTCACCTCCAGGCTGGCAGCCACGCACTCGTCGGCGACGAATCCGCCGGGCTGGGCGGCACCGACCAGGGTCCGCCGCCCTTCGCCTTCGTGCTGTCCGGGCTGGTATCGTGCACGGCCATCACGCTGAAGATGTATATGCAGCGCAAACAATGGCCCGTGGCGGACGTGGAAGTCACCGCCGTCTTCCAGGGCAAGGACGAGGCGCGCTTCATCCGGCGTGAAGTCCGGGTGATCGGCGCCGAACTGGGCGAGGCCGAACGCAAGCGGCTCGCCGAGATCTGCGAGCGTACGCCGGTGACGCTGTTCCTGAAGGCGGCATCGCGAATCGAGACCACCCTCCTCTGAGGGCCGAAAGGAGCGGCCGCACGGGCCGCCCCCGCGCTGCCTAACCGGCCGCCGTCTCCGCCTCGTGCGTCCGCACCATCACCTCCGAATGCAGCGTCCGGTGCACCGGGCATTTATCCGCAATTTCCAGCAATGCGGCGCGCTGGGCCTCGTCCAGCGGACCGCGCATGGTGATCTCCCGTTCGATCCAGTCGATCTTGCCTTCGGTGGTCGAGCACTCCGCGCAATCGGCCGCGTGGATCTTCTCGTGGCGCAGGGACACGGCCACATGTTCGAGCGGGAAGCCCTTGCGCTCCGCATACATGCGCATCGTCATGGCCGTGCACGCACCAAGCGCGGCCAGCAGCAGGTCGTAAGGCGCCGGCCCGCCATTGAGCCCGCCGAAAGAAACCGGCTCGTCGGCAAGCAGGTGATGCGGCCCGGCGGTGATACGCTGCTGGTACTTGCCGGCGTGGTTTTCCTCCACGCGCACCAGCCCCTCTTCCGCCACGGCGGCCGGCACCTCTTCCACATTGATATCGAGGTAGCGCTGGCTCCATGCGGCAATCGTGTTGGCCACGTAGACGGCATCTTCCTTGCGCGTCAGCAGGTGATCGGCGCGATCCAGGGAGACAAAGCTCTTGGGATGCTTCGCGGCGATGAAGATCTGTGTGGCGTTGTCGATGCCAACCGTATCGTCCTGCGGCGCGTGCATGACCAGCAAGGCCTTGCGCAGCCTGGCCACGCCGTCGAGCAGTCTCTGCTCCGCCACATCCTCGATGAACTGCCGCTTGATCCTGAACGGGCGCCCGGCAAGACTGACCTCGGCCTCGCCGTCGGCTTCGATGCGCGCAGCCTGGTCCTTGAACAGGCCGACGACATGGCTGGGATCGCTTGGCGCGGCAATGGTGACAACCGCCTTGGCCTCGGGGATGCCGAGCGCGGCGCTGAGAATGGCCGCGCCGCCCAGGCTATGGCCGATCAGCAGGGCTGGCGCGCGGTGATGTTGCCGGAGATAGTCCGCCGCCGCCAGCAAGTCGGCCACATTGGACGAGAAATTGGTATTGGCGAAGTCGCCGCCGCTGCCGCCAAGACCGGTGAAATCGAAGCGTAGGACAGCGATGCCGTGTGCGGTCAGCGCCTGCGCGATGCGCGTTGCCGCCAGCACGTCCTTGCCGCATGTGAAGCAATGGGCGAACAAGGCAAAGGTCCGGACCGGGCCAACGGGCAAGTCCAGCCGCGCGGAGAGTTGCTGGCCGTCACTTCCCGGGAACTGCAGGCGCTGTGCTTCCATTGATGTCCTCATGCATGATGCAAGCTGTACGAGGTTCCCACTCTAGCCAAGTTTGCCGCCGGGTGCCACTGGCGCCGCATGACCGTCGGCGCACAACGCACAACAGCCTTGTGGAGGCTTGCCAGCGTCCGGCTTTCCGATGTACAAAATGCAATGCGCCCCGCGCGGGTGGGCAGATCAATCGGATCTCTTGCCCGTCTCCCTCAGGCACGCGCCTTGTCCCTGCCCTTCAACGCACTGCGCAGGTAGTCGGCCAGCGCCACCACATTACCTGGCGTGGCGGGCTCGCGTTTCCATACCAGGCCAACATCCATCGACGGTACCTTGTCGGCAATCGCGCGCCGCACGATCCGCTGCCCTTCGAGCGACCAAGGCCGGTAAACCAGATCGGACAGGATAGCGATGCCGCGCCCGGCCGCGACCAGGCTGCGCACCGCCTCGATCGAGCAGCTCTGGTAGCGCACCTGCGGTGCCAGGCCATATTGCCCCCAGTACTTGCCGACGGTGGCGATATGCTCGTCCATGTCGAGCAGGATGTAGTCGTGCCGTGCCACGTCCGCCAGGCCGATGCGGTCCGCCATCATCAGCGGATGCTCGGGATGGCCCCATAGCTGCCGCGGCGAGCGCAGCAGCGTTTCGCAAGCGACGTGGTCGAGACCGGGCAGGTTCGAGACCAGCAGCAAGGCAATATCGATCTCGCCGGCCAGGACGCCGCGTTCGATGTCATGCCGCTCCCGCTCGAGCACTTCCAGCCGGAGCCCGGGGAACTTTCGCTCGATCGACGCCAGCAAGCCGGGCAGCACATAGGCCGTGATGGTCTCTGTCACACCCACGCGCACCGTGCCGGCGATCTCCACCGGGGCCACGCTCACGGCTTCCACCGCGTCCAGCACCGCATCCTCGATCTGCTGGGCATGCCGGAGAAAGCGCGTGCCGGCGTCGGTCAGGCGGACGCCGCCAGCATGGCGCGTGAACAACTGTGCGCCCACCGCTTCCTCCAGCGCCTTCAGGGATGCCGTCATCGACGACTGCGACACATGGCAGCGAAGTGCGGCACGCGACACCTGCCCGGTCTCCGCGATGGCCACGAAATGCTGCATTTGCTTCAAAGTCGGGATCATCGATTTTTACGATATTACTGTGTCGAAATTATGAATTAGAAATACCTCCACATGCTAGCTAGCATCCGGTCAGGAGACAAGATGCGGTGACACTCATGACAAAGGAAGACAAACGCGGCTACTGCACGTTGTGCCGCTCACGATGCGGCACGGTGAACGTGGTGGCGAATGATGCGCTGATCGAAGTCCGCCCCGACACCTCGCACCCCACGGGCAAGGCGATGTGCATGAAGGGCAAATCGGCGCCGGAACTGGTCCACAGCGCGGACCGCCTCCTTTATCCGATGCGGCGGACCAACCCCAAGACCGATGCGGATCCCGGCTGGCAACGCATTTCGTGGGAAGAGGCCCTGTCCGAAGTGGCGCGGCGGATGCTCCAGGCCCGGCGCGACGGCGGCGCCGAGTCGGTTGCGTTTGCCGTCACCACGCCGAGCGGCACGCCGCTGTCCGACAGCATCGACTGGATCGAGCGGTTTATCCGGCTATTCGGCAGCCCCAACACCTGTTACGCCACGGAAATCTGCAACTGGCACAAGGACTACGCGCACGCTTTCACCTTCGGCTGCGGCATGCCGACCGCGGACTACCGCAATGCCAACCTCATCGTGCTGTGGGGCCATAACCCGACCAACACCTGGCTGGCGCAGGCCGAGGCGATTGGCGCCGGCAGGGCCGCCGGCGCCAAGCTGCTGGTGGTGGACCCCAGGGAAACGGCGCTGGCCGGCCAGGCGGAGCAATGGCTGCGCGTGCGGCCGGGGACGGATGCCGTGCTCGCCATGGCAATCGCCAACCTGCTGATCGAGGCGAATGCGTTCGATCTCGCCTTCGTGCGTCAATGGACCAACGGCCCCTTGCTGGTCCGCAACGACAACGGGCGCTTGCTGCGGGGCCGCGACGTGGGGCTCGCCGATGGCGAGGCCTGCCTGGTATGGGATGCCTGCGCCGGACAAGTCCGGCCGTCATCGGCGCTGGCCGGGCGGGATTTCGAGCAGGTCGCGCTGCGGGGGACGTTCGAAGTGGGCAATGCCAACCGGCCGGGTCCCCCCACCCTCGCCTGCCGGCCCGCCTTCGACCTGTATGCAAGCGAATGCGCCCGCTATCCGGCGGACGTTGCCGCGGCACTCACCTGGGTGGCGGAGGCGGAGATCCGCCATGCAGCCAGCCTGTTCGGCGCGGCTGAGCGCGTGGCCTATCACGCGTGGTCCGGCGTCGGCCAGCATGACAATGCGACCCAGACGGACCGGGCGATTGCCTGCCTCTACGCCTTGACAGGCAGCTTCGACAAGCAGGGCGGCAATCGCATTTATCAAAAGCCGCCGTACAACCCCGTCAGCAGCTTCGGCCTCTTGCCGCCGGAGCAAAAATGCAAGGCGCTGGGCTATGAGGCGAGGCCGCTCGGCCCGCCCGCGCAAGGATGGGTCACGGCGCGCGACTTGTATCGGGCCATCCTGCACGCGCAACCTTACGCCGTGCGCACCCTGGTTGCCTTTGGCACCAATCCCCTGCTGTCGCAGGCCGACGTGGAAGACGGCGCGCGCGCCCTGCGCAGCCTGGACTTCTACGTACATTGCGACCTGTTTGAGACACCCAGCGCCCGCTACGCCGATGTCTTGCTGCCGGTCAACACACCATGGGAGCGAGAAGGCCTGCGCATCGGCTTCGAGATCTCCGCCGAGGCCGAACAACTGGTGCAGTTGCGCCAGCGCATGGTGTCGCCGCGCGGCGAATCGCGCGCGGACAACGACATCGTGTTCGACCTGGCTGTGCGGCTGGGCATGTCGGAGGCCTTCTTCGGTGGCAGCCTGGAAGCGGGGTGGAATCATATGCTGGCCCCTTGCGGCCTGACGGTGGGCAAGTTGCGCGAGCAGCCGGAAGGCATCCGCGTGCCGGTCGCCGACGTGGAGCGCAAGTATGCGCGCAGGCCACGCGATCGTGCCTTCAATACGCCGACCGGGCTGGTGGAGCTATATGCCGAGCAGCTCCTGCGCCACGGCTATCCGCCCTTGCCACGCCCGGACCAGTCTCCTATGGATGCCGAGGACGCTTCGGGCGACGCCTTCCCGTTCGTGCTGACCTCGGCCAAGAGCGGCTACTACTGCCACAGCCAGCATCGCGGCCTGCCCTCGCTCAGGCGCCGTGCGCTCCAGCCCGAAGCGGAGATCCCTGCCGCGCTGGCGGCCGCGCGCGGCATAGTCAGCGGCGATGCGATCCGGGTGAGYACAGCCGTCGGCAGCGCAAGGTTTATCGCCAAGGTCAGGGAAGGCCTGCATCCGCGCGTGGTGGTCGGCGAGTTTGGCTGGTGGCAGCGCTGCGACGCGCTTGCGCAACCCGCGCTGGCTGTCTCGGGACAGGGCAACAGCAACTACAACGGCCTGATCGCCGCTGACAGCATCGACCCCGTCAGCGGCTCCGTGCCGCTGCGCGGCTACCGCTGCAACGTGGAGCGCGATCCCGGCGTCGATGTGGGGCGGCGCAGGTGGGACGGATATCGCGCCTTCCGCGTCGCCAGCCTGGTGAAGGAAGCCCGCGAGGTCACGTCGGTATTTCTGGAACCCGCCGATGGCGGCGGCCTGCCGGACTTCCAGCCCGGCCAGCATGTGACGATCAGGCTGACGATGCCGCCCGCCGGCGAGGAGATCGTGCGCTCGTATTCGCTCACCGGCCCGGCCCTCGTGCCGGACCGGCGCGGCTACTCCATCTCCGTGCGCCGCGCGGTGGGCGTGTCGGAAACCGGCGAGACTGTATTCGGGCGCGCCTCCTCGCATATCAACCTGTGCCTTGCGGCCGGCGATACGGTCTGGCTGCGGGCGCCGTCCGGCACCTTTGTCATGCCGCTGCATACCCGGCGGCCGCTGGTGCTGCTGGCCGGCGGGATCGGCATCACGCCGTTCGTCTGCCTGCTCGAATCGCTGGCCAGCCTCGCCGATCCGCCGAAGATCCTGCTCCTTTACGCGAACCAGAATGGCCTTGCCCATGCATTCCGGTCACGCATCCGGGCACTACGGCAAACCCTCCGGGGGCTGGAAGTCGTCGACTTCTACGACCGTCCGGCGGAATGCGACGTGCCCGGGGTCGACTACGACATAGCCGGACGCGTCAGCGCCGACCATGTCCCGGCACGCCTGCTTGCCCAGCGTCCCCTGGTCTATATGTGCGGCCCCGCGCCGATGATGAGCGCTTTCGCCGATGCGCTGGCTGCCCGCGGCGTGCCCCGCTCCGACATCCTCCGGGAAGTGTTCCGCTCCCCCGAACGGACGGTGGCCGGGACCGGCCAGCAGTTCAACGTGGTGTTCGCCAGGTCCGGCATGTCCAGCACCTGGCGCTCGGCGGACGGGCCTTTGCTGGGCTTCGCCGAAAGACTCGGCCTGGCATTGCCCAGCGGGTGCCGGGTCGGCCAGTGCGAAAGCTGCGCGGTACCCATCGTGTCGGGCCGCATCCGGCACCTGCACGGCGAGGATCCCGACGATGCCGGCGTGTGCCTGGCGTGCCAGGCCGTTCCGGCCAGCGACATCGTGCTGAATGCGTGATCGCGATTGCCGGCGCCTGCCTTATTCCAACCCCCACCCAAGCCACTATGTTGATACTGGACTCCGACACCACCCGTGCCCTGCTGCCGTTCGAGAATCTCGTGCCCGCGCTGCGCGCGGCGTTTATCCGGGGCTGCGAAGTCCCGCAGCGCCACAGCCATGCCATTGATGCGGACGGAACCATGCTGCTGATGCCCTCCTGGCGGGGCGGCGCCTACCTTGGCGTGAAGACCGTGACGATCTACCCCGGCAACACGGCGAAAGGCCTGCCGGGCTTGTACTCGACCTACCTGCTGCACGACGCGCGCACCGGCAAGCCGCTGGCCATGATCGACGGCAACGAGATCACGTCCAGGCGCACCGCCGCCGCGTCGGCGATGGCGGCCTCGTACCTGAGCCGCAAGGATGCGTCGTCGATGCTGGTGCTCGGCTCGGGCCGGGTCGCCAGCCTGCTGCCCCATGCCTATCGCGCCGTCAGGCCAATCGGGCGCGTTGCCGTCTGGGACATTCATGCGCCGCAAGGCGAAGCGCTGGTGGCACGGCTGCAGGCCGACGGCTTCGACGCGCGCTTTGTCCCGACGATCGCCGCCGCCTGCGAAGACGCAGACATCGTGACCGCAGCCACGCTCTCCACCGCGCCCCTCGTGCATCGCGCGTTCCTCAGGCCCGGCACCCACCTGGACCTGATCGGCGGCTTCACGCCAGCCATGCGCGAGGCCGATGACGGTTGCTTCGATGCGGCTTCCGTCTTCGTCGACACGGGCGAGGCCGTGCTCAAGGCCGGCGACCTGCTGCACCCGATCGAGGCCGGCGTGCTCGACGCGGCCGACATCCGGGCCACGCTCGCGGACTTGTGCCAGCGGCGCCATCCCGGCCGCGTGGACGACGCGGAAATCACCGTCTTCAAGGCTGTCGGCACCGCGCTGGAAGATCTCGCGGCGGCCGTCATGGCCTATGAAGGATTCAAGGGCTCGCAAGGCGCCACGCCGAGCGCAGAAGCCATGTCAATGTAAGGAGACAGCAATGAAAAGCACCCCCCTATCGCTGGACGCGGCGGACCATCCAGGCCGCGGCGGACTCGAACGGCTGGCCGTCAAGGTCACCGACTGGTCCGAGCGCTGGTTCCCCGATTCCTATATCTTTGCCGCCATCGCGGTGATCGTCGTGGCAATCGGCGCAATGGCGGCCGGCGCGCCGGCGCAAAGCGTGGCGCAAGCATTTGGCGACGGCTTCTGGAGCCTGATCCCGTTCACCATGCAGATGGCGGTGGTGGCCATCTCCGGGTATGTGGTGGCGGCTTCGCCGCCTGCTTCGCTGCTGATCCGGCGGCTCGCCGCCCTGCCCAGGACGGCGCGGGGCGCCATCGCCTTCGTCGCGCTGGTGAGCCTGCTGACTTCCCTGCTCAACTGGGCCATCAGCCTGATCCTAAGCGGACTGCTGGTGCGGGCCATCGCAAGGCGCAGCGGACTGCGCGTGGACTACCGCGCGGCCAGCGCGGCGGCCTACCTGGGGATGGGGGCCACCTGGGCGCTGGGCCTGAGTTCTTCCGCCGCGCAGTTGCAGGCCAATCCCGCCAGCCTGCCCAAATCCCTGCTCGATATCACCGGCGTGATCCCTTTCTCCCAGACCATCTTCCTGTGGCAGTCGATGGCGATGACGGCGGTGCTGATCGTTGCGTCATTGCTGGTGGCATATTTCTCCGCACCGGCGGGAGACCGCGCGCGCACCGCGCAGGACATGGGCGTAGATCTCGATGACGCCGGCGATGGCATCGGCCGTCCCACGCGTCCCGGCGAATGGCTGGAGTACAGCCCCTTGCTGACCTTGCTGATCGTGGCGCTGGGCGCGGGATGGCTGGTCCGCGAGTTCACCACCAAGGATCCTGTCCTCGCCATCTCCAATCTCAACACCTACAACTTCCTGTTCCTCATGCTGGGAATGCTGTTGAACTGGCGGCCCAAGCGCTTCCTGCGCGCCGTGGCCAAATCGGTGCCCTCCACCGCCGGCGTGCTGATCCAGTTTCCGCTGTATGGCGGCATCGCATTCATCCTTACCAAGGCTGCCGGCATAGACGGCACTACCCTTTCGCACCACCTGGCGTCGGCCTTTGTCTCGGTCGCCACCAGGGAATCGTTTTCCGCCGTCATGGGCGCGTACTCCGCCGTGCTCGGCTTCTTCGTGCCGTCGGGCGGTGGCAAATGGGTTATCGAAGCGCCCTACGTGATGCAGGCGGCAAACGCGCTGCAGGTCCACCTGGGCTGGGCGGTGCAGGTGTATAACGCCGCGGAGGCGCTGCCCAACCTGATCAACCCGTTCTGGATGCTGCCGCTGCTCGGCGTGCTGGGGATCCGGGCCAAGGACGTGGTGGGCTTTACCTTCACCCAGCTGCTGGTTCACACGCCGCTTGTGCTGTTCATGCTCTGGGCATTTGCTTCGACGCTGCCTTACCGCCCGCCCGTGATGCCTTGATGCGTACAGGCTCCGCCAAGCCGCGGAGGCCGGAGGCGGCCCCTGTTCAACCGGATATGCCGGTGCCTCCGGCGCATTGCCCGGTTGAGTCTGGCCATCGGGGAGTCCATGCTTCGCAACGGCGTCTGGCGGCGCTGGCGCCATCGCGCCCGGCCCCCTGGGTTCAGCCCGGTTGCGGCTTGCGATGGTCATCCCGGTTTAAGATGGTGGTTTCCGGCCGGCCTTGCCGGCCCGGACTTCACCCCCACCACTCTGCAAACTGACACATGAAGAAAATTGCCCTGCTACTTGCCGCCCTGGGAATGGCCTCCGTCGCCCACGCAGCCGCTCCGGCCGTGGAAACCCTGCCGTCCGGCATGTCCATCGAGCAAATCGTCAAGGGCACCGGCGCCACGCCGAAGGCGTCGGACACGGTAAAGGTGCACTACCGCGGCACGCTGACCGACGGCACCGAGTTCGATAGCTCGTACAAGCGCGGCCAGCCGATCTCGTTCCCGCTGAACCGCGTCATCCCCTGCTGGACCGAAGGCGTGCAGAAGATGCAGGTCGGCGGCAAGGCCAAGCTGGTCTGCCCGGGCCCGACCGCCTATGGCGCGCGCGGCGTGCCGGGGACGATCCCGCCGAATGCCACGCTGAACTTTGAAGTGGAGTTGCTCGGCATCGGCAACTGACGGAGGGCGGTTCCACAGTTTGACCAGGCCCCGGCAATCCCGCCGGGGCGCTGACGAACTGACGATTGCGAGCGAGTCGCCCGGGAAGATCGTGAAGAGCGTGAAGAGGCCGGGATGTGACCATCGCCAGCACGTGCTGCCGGATGAGCCAGGCGAATCATCGCTGTCGGATCGGGTTCGAGCCACTCGATCCGATCATGGCGAGGACGAACTCGACCCGCAGCTATCTGACGCAGCAATTCGCGGCGATCAACAACGCATCCGGCAAAAACGGACTTCGCGGCAGCGTGGCAACCCTATTCGTTTGTGCCGCCGGGCGCCATGGAGCGACGCTTCCGCGTCACCACAAGGGGCGCCTGGGTATTGCCGTCGGACGTCACGCGTGGCGTGCGCGGACCAACGCCCGGCATGCGCGGCCCGCTGCCTGGCGCACGCGCGCCGCCACCGCCACCGCCGCCTGGCGGCCGCGTGCCGGTGTCCAGCTGGATGGTCGATATGGCTCGCTTGTAGATGGTCTGCATGCCGCCAGGTGTGCTCAGCATCACCACGAAGGCGTCGAATGACTCGATCGAGCCGACGAGCCGGATGCCGCTGACCAGGTACACCTGCACACGCTTGCGCTCTTTGCGCGTTGTGTTCAGGAAGGAGTTTTGCGGGTTGGTATCGTCGAGCTGCATGTGAATTCAAAAATGGGGCAGGCGAAGCGCTGCGGGAAACTTGGGCTACTGCGGCGTTGCCTGGCCGGCGCCGGCGCACCACATCGGTGCTTGCACGCACATGCGCCATGTGCCGCGCACGCCGGAATGGCGCCGCGCCATCCTGGCCTGCATTAGCCATTCTAGCGCAAGCCGATCAGTCCCCCTGAAACCGATACGCTGCCCGCGCGGCGGCAGGGGCAAATCCGTATTGCGAATCGTTACCTGCTTGTCTATGCTTCGCAGTCACATATGACTAAGCGGAGGTCTTCCATGCAGCGTATTTGCCTGTTCCTGCTCGCTGGCGTGTTCTCAACGGGAGCAATCGCTGGTGCCAAGTGCGTCGCCCATCCCAAGGCCGAATGGATGAAAGAAGCCGACGCCAGGGCCAGGATCGAAGCCCAGGGCTACACCATCAAAAAGTTCAAGGTGGACGGAAACTGCTACGAGATCTACGGCACGACGAAGGAAGGCAAGAAGGCCGAGATCTACTATGACACCAAGACCCTCGATGTCGTGAAATCTGAAATCGAGAAGTAACGGCAGTCTCAGACGTGCACGCCATGATGACCGGCGCTGCGTCGATTCGCGTTTGGGATATTGCCGTGCGCCTGACGCACTGGAGCGTGGCCGCGCTTGTGCTGCGGGACCTGGTCGAGGACTCCGGCGGCCCGTCGCACCGCGCCGTGGGCTATGTTGCCGCCGGGCTGGTCCTGTTCCGGATCCTGTGGGGTTTCATCGGCAGCGAGCCTGCCAGGTTTTCCGCGTGGCTGCCCACGCCCTCCCGCCTGCTGGCCTACCTCAAGGCACTGATTGCACACCGCCCGCCCCGGTATCTGAGCCACACCCCGCTCGGCGCGATGATGATGATCACCATGTGGGCCATCATCATCGCGCTCGCCGTGACGGGCTGGATGTCGAGGCTGGACGCCTTCTGGGGCGAGGATGGACCGAAGGACGTGCACGAGTTGCTGGCGGACGCCCTGATGGTGCTGATCGTCATACACCTCATTGCCGCCGTCGCGATGAGCATGGCTCACAAGGAGAATCTCATCGCCGCCATGCTGACCGGCAACAAGCGGCGCGATGGCGGCACTTGAAGGTGCCGCGGCAGCATGTCAGCATTGTCGCGATACGGGTCTCCCGCCAGCCATTGCGATTCGGCTTGGCCCGTGCCGATGCGCGGCTTCCAGGAGAGCGGCAATTCTGCCAAATTCCTGCCTGCGCGCGCCGATAACACATACATCACACAGTGATACAAATTGGAGTTACCTCGGGCTTGTCACGAGAACGTTCAAGCTGGTAGCATCCCGCAACTAGTTGCATCGTATCAGCAGTGGGTGCTGACGCGCGGCATCAACAAAGTGCCAGAGCTGCCCGGCAGCCTCATCGAGCACTGACCGGAGACTGTTTCATGCTTACCCACGTCTATCTCCGTTCGGCGTCCCAAGCCGACATCGAGCCGATGACTTCGTTGCTGGCAAAATGCGGCCTAGCCACGGAGGACGTAACGGAGATTCTCGACAGCTTCCAGATTGCGCTTTGTGACGGTCGTATCGTTGGCTGTGCTGCAGCGGAGCGCCGTGGACACTCAATTGTCATCCGGTCCGTGGCAGTGGAGTCCGGCTATCGAGATAGAGGCGTCGCGAGCCGCCTCGTAGAAAAACTTCTCGTGCGCGCCCGCGGCACCGAAGTCCGACATGCTTTTCTCTTGTCCGCATCGGCCCCCTCCTATTTCGCGCGCTGGGGTTTCTGCCACATCCCGTTTGATAAAGCGCCGCCTGAAGTCCAAGCCTCACGGGAATTCAGTAATGCTGCGCAAAGCTCAGCGCTATGCATGTACTGCGAGCTCAGGTAGGCATGGCCTGACGCGTGAAGGCCCTTGCCTCGCTTACTGCCCCTGTAGGCGCTTCTTGCCAGAAGAAAATCCAGTGCACGTTCGCCACAAAAATACCCGCGTCGCCGGAAACCGGTGGCACGGGTGGCAGCAGGACTATATCGCCAGCCCATGCAGAATTGAGAGTTCCTAATCCGCGAATTAAACGGATTTTTCCTGCTCATCTCTTGACCATTGTGACCCTCACCACCCATGGCATGGCAGGTGGCGGGCAAGTTGTCATGACACAGCGCTAAGGTTAACCCGCGCCCCACTGATATCCGTCTTTTTCGGCACTCGCCTGACTCCAAATTGTCATCAAGGTCCCGTTAAATACGCGAGCGGTTACCGCAGTAGCATCGGCGAATTCATCGCCGCTACTGGCGAGCCAGACTCCGGCATGTTTGCCAAAACTAAAAAGAACGCCCGTTCGCTAGATACCGCCAAGCAGAACGAGGCATAGCAATATTTGAAGGTCAATATGCATCAAGCTCTCGCTTCTCCCATGGCCACGAACGACGCGTCGCTACCCGGCGCTGGCAGTGGGAGAAGGACTCGCTGGACCGTCTCGGCCGGCATCAAGGCCCTGCGCCAGGAAGCGGCAAGCCTGCGCGCAACTGCTCAGGCAAGGATGACCCTGGCCGGCACTTGTGTTGCGCTCTGTGAACCTGGCGACTTGCTGCAGCGGGCCGCGATTCTCGACAGGGGCGCCGACGTTCTGGCGCTGACCGACTGGACCTGAGTCAGTTCGCTTTCTTTATCGTCGCCCGGGCAGTAAGCGATGGTGCCGCGAGGCCATACCACGCGCTCATCTGCATACCCTTGATGCCGTGTTCGGTGAAGATCGGGACCTCGGGGAACAACCGAAGACGCCTCTCCGCAGCGACCGCGATAGCGCGGACTTTTCCACGTCGGATATATGGGACGGCCCCGGTGTCGAACAGATATGAGAGCTGTCCGGCCATGACATCAGAGATGGCTGGGCCACTACCTTTGTAGGGCATGTGGATGACGTCGATGCCGGCAATGGACTTGAACAGTTCACCTGCCAAGTGAGCCGATGCGCCAATGCCGCCCGAACCATGGGAGAGCTTTCCTGGTTTTGCTTTGGCAGCATCGACGATGTCTTTCGGTGACTTGAATGGCGATGCCGCAGGCAATGCTACAAAGCGCTGCCACATCGGTGGGGCAGGCCCGACGCCCACTATCTATGCTGCCCTTGCAGTCTCCCCGCCACGCGTGCTATGGTGCGGCTTCCAGGAGAACGAAGCGCCCTCCGCCATAGCAGGTTGGGCGCTTCTACCGAAGGCGTACCCCTGAAACGCTTACGGGTCGGCTAAATCGCCTACTCGCCTGGCAAACCCGCGCCAGCGCTGGCTTTCCCGGCTGCGGCTGCTACATGAGACTGCTACATTTTCGTCTCGGAGGCAGCATGGCACACCCCTACCTCACCACCCGCAAGACGACGCGCCAGCTCTACTTCCGGCGAGCGGTACCCAGCGATTTGCACGCCATCCTGCCCCGCGAAATCTGGATAAGTCTGGCGACACCTTGCCGGCGCACTGCGCTGACACGGCTGCCGAGGGCAGCCATGTGGTTTGAAGAAACGCTGGAACAGGCGCGACGCCGGCTCGGGGGCGGGCTCACGGGTAGCTGGACACCCGGCCCGGAAAGCGGCCTACGTCAGCCCCGCAGCGCGGCGCCCCCGCCTCAGCCATGGCCCGACGCAGAGCGATGGCTTGACCCTAATCTGGCCGCATGGGAGACACGCCTCGACGCGATAGCGACCCAGGCAGCGCCGGCGCCACCGAGACTCCCCCCAGCCGGGCCCGAGGATACCTGGCCCACCGTGTTGGCATCCTGGCATCAGCTGCGCGCCCCCGCCGACAGAACCTTCGCGGCGGCCGCCAGCGAAGTGGCCCGCTTCATCACCCTCACGGGCGACAAGCCAGTAACGCATATCACCTTCGCCGACGTCGAGCACTACAAGCGGCACTGCCAGGAGGAACTTGAGCTCTCCCTGGCCACTATCAACAAGAATCTGTCCACGCTGTCGGGCATCCTGGGCAGCGCCATCCGCGCGCATCTGGGTAGCCTGACCACCAATCCCTTTGCGGGCGGCAAATACGCAAAAAAGGCAGTCACCAAGGGCCGGGCACACCGCCGCGACGCATATTCACCGGAAGAGCTAACCCTGTTGTTGCACTCCCCGGTGTTCACCACCGGCCTGCGCCCCCAGGCGGGCGCGGCGGAAGCGGCATACTGGCTGCCGCTACTCGGATTGATGACGGGGGCGAGACTCGAAGACCTGTGCTCGCTGCGACCTTGCGACATCGTGCAACGAGAGGGCGTCTGGTGCGCGCATCTGCACGACGCAAAACGCGAAAAACGCCTGGGCCTGCCCGACATCAAACGCCATGTGCCGCTGCACGCGGCCCTGGGGTTCCTGTCGTACGTGCAGCAGCTACGCGCGCTCGGGCCCTCGGGTCGCCTGTTTCCCGCCTTGCGTGCGGATAAATGGGGGCTCCACGGCAAGATTTTCGGCGGCTGGTACAACCGGTACCTCGACGCACTCGGCCTGGACGACCCCCGCCTGACATTTCACAGCTTCCGTCACACCTTCCGCGCGGCCTGTGAAGAATCRGGGATTAGCGGCGACATCGCAGAGGCCCTGATGGGCCGAGCCCCCGATGCGGACTACGGTCGTAACGAAAACGGTGAAAAACGGCTGTCCATCCCAGTGCTCGCCGCCGCCATCGCCAAGCTGCGCTTTGATGGCGTGGAGATGGCACACCTCTACGTGAACCCGGCCCCGATGCCCGGCTTGACTTGAGATGTGCTCCACCGCCATCGACCGGATTTGGCTGGCTTGGTCAATGCCCTTGGCAAGCGAAAGCCCCCCGGCCATCAGGTCGCTCGAACGCAGCGAAGTGCGCAGCAGGCCCGGCGCCACCGGTTAAACCCGACCACGGCCGCCATCGCAGGACGCGACAAGTCTCCCGCCGCGGTGGGCATCCCTGCGGCACAGAAGTCGGATACGCTCAAGCGGGCTCCCCCTGAAACGCTCCCGACCGGCCTAAAACGATTCTTACCTAAGCCCGGCCTAAATTAAAGGATTTGAACGCCTGGGTGCTACACGAGGCTGTTACATCAACCGTCTCGGAGTCACCATGTCGCACCCTTATCTCGCTACGCGCAAGAACTCGCGCAACCTGTACTTTCGCCGTGCCATTCCGGCAGAACTCCGCCCTATCCTGCAACGCCACGAAATCTGGATTAGCCTGAAGACACCCTGCCGCAAGACGGCCGTCACCCGGCTGCGGGAGGCCACGCGCGCATTCAACCAAACCCTTCAGCAGGCTCACGCCACGCTTCTTGGCCAGACCGCCGCTGATTGCCGGAACCACGTCCGTGGCGCAGCGTCGGGCGAATGGCTGTCCGATATCGACATTGATATCGACGTCGACGCCCTCACGCTCGAGCAAGTGGAAAGCCTGTTCGCGCGTTACCGCACCTGCGCGCTCGCCAACACAACGACAGAGCGCCAGGAACTGACGCCAGCGTTGATTGAACGCGTCGTCGAGCGTTACCGCGCCCATGCGCTTGCCAGTGAGGAGGAGCAGCGCCTGGGCATCAGCCCCGCCGAACTCGACGAGCGTCGTGCTCTCGCCACCCTCGCCAGGACACAAAGCGGCCTCGCCCGCGCCACGCGCGACGATGCCTATGTGGATGACCTGGCCCGCGATATCCTCAGCGCAGAAAAGCTGCATTTCGACCCCGCCAGTCCGACCTACAAAACGTTCCGCGCGGCGCTACTAAAGAACGAAGTCGAGACCTTGGACGAAGAACTTGCGCGACTTGCTGGCGACGGCCACGAGACGCCTCCGCTGTGGCCGCTAATCTCGCCGGCCGATACGTGGGAGGCAGCCTTCGACTCCTGGTGCGAAGGCCAGGCGCCGTCGGCGCGGTCGGTTGCCGCGGCAAGGAGCCTGGTCGAGTACTTCAAGAAGCTCACCGGGAAGGCACTGGCGGCACAAATCACGTTCGACGACATTGAAACGTACAAGCGCCGTTGCGCGGAAACCGTCTCGCTGGCGACCATCAACAAGAACCTGTCCATCCTCTCCGGCGTGCTCGGTCATGCTATCCGTGCACACCAGTGCTCGCTGCCATCGAATCCGTTCCAAGGCACCAAGTACTCCAAAAAAGCCGTGTTGAAAGGACGTCGAAGCCGTCGCGATGCATACACCGTGAGCGAGCTCAACTGCCTGCTGCGCTCGCCCGTCGTCATCGACGGAGTTCGTCCGCCTGCCGGCGCAGGCGAAGCCGCCTATTGGCTGCCACACTTGGGTTACATGACTGGGGCGCGCCTGGAGGACCTCTGCTCACTGCGGCCCGGCGATATCGTGCAGCGCGAGGGCGTCTGGTGCGCCCATTTGCACGATGCAAAACGCGAAAAGCGCCTGGGTATTTCTTCCATCATGCGCTATGTGCCCCTTCATGCGAACCTCCTCGCGATGGGATTCCTGGACTACGTGGAGCAGCGACGGATGGCGGCCCCAACGGAACGCCTGTTCCCGGCGTTGCGCCCGGATAAATGGGGAAACCACGGCAAATCCTTTGGCGCCTGGTTCAACCGCTACCTCGATGGTCTTGGCCTCGACGACCCCCGCCTGACCTTTCACGGCTTCCGGCACACGTTCCGCGCATTCTGCGAGGAATCCGGCCTCAGCCAAGCGGTCACCGATGCRCTGATGGGCAAGGCAAAGGACAACGACTATGGGCGAAACGAGGGCGGGGAAAAACGCCTACCATTCTCCGTCCTCGTTCAGGCGATGGAAAGGCTGCGTTTCCCAGGCGTCCGACTTGAACACCTGTGTGCGAACGCGTCCCGGAGCCCTTCGGAGAGCCAATGAGGGCCATGCGAAATAGCGGGAGCGCCGTGCAGGAAGTGCGAGCGAAAGAGGGCACGTTCCCCGATTTCTTTCGCTAACGCCGCTGCCTGCTTTGCGAACCGAATTCCTGCCCCTCGCGGCGCTCCGTCTCGGGAAAGTGTCTCCCCACGAAGCCGCTGGCATTTGACAATTTCCGCACATACAACAATTCCGCGACAAGCAACTCTGTCTCAACCCGCGGGCTATTACCGATATGAACGACCTCCTGGACCCCGCCATCCTCGGACGCATCGGCCTCGCTTACGATAAGAAGCCGAGCTTCGCCGAACGCGCTGCGCTCGCAGCGCTAACCCTGCCGAAGTTCTACAGCGGCAGCTTGCCGTTCGAACCGTTCTTGCTGAAGAGCAGCCTGTTCCGCCCAGGTTCGGGTTCGCGCACCCTCTATCCGACGTATACCGAACTGAGCACCTATGGCAACACGCATATCG
>NZ_JBFTNE010000060.1:0-68614 GCF_056397325.1 Cupriavidus sp. 05N39 | reverse complement strand
ATCTCAGGCCGGCAGCGAGTCCTAAAGGCCGTTCGCGAAAAGCGAGCGGCTTTTTTTCTTCATTTTCGTAAAACGAAGGGGGGAAAACGGGGGTATGCTGTTTGGACGGGTCTTGCAAGTGCGGGGAGCAGCATTTGCACAATGCATTGAATCGTTGGCACCTATCTTGCAATCGATTCATGAGACCCAATTTACGCCTAAATGACTGACTGGGGAAAATGATGTCCGGAACACAACTCCTCCCGGCTGAGCCGATTCGCTTGCCACTGTTGCCCCTGCGCGACGTGGTGGTGTTTCCGCACATGGTGATCCCACTGTTCGTGGGACGTCCGAAGTCCATCAAGGCGCTGGAAACTGCGATGGAGGCGGGCAAAAGCATCATGCTTGTGGCCCAGAAAACGGCGGCCAAGGATGAGCCGACCGCCGACGACCTCTACGAGGTAGGCTGCATCGCCAACATCCTGCAAATGCTCAAGCTGCCCGACGGCACCGTCAAGGTGCTGGTGGAAGGCACGCAGCGCGCGAATATCCGCGAAGTGAGCGAAGACGAGTCGCACTTCATGTGCGAAGCCGTGCCCGTGCCGCCGGGTCCGGTCGAGACCGCCGAGACGGAGGCGCTGCGCCGCGCCATCGTGTCGCAGTTCGACCAGTACGTGAAGCTGAACAAGAAGATCCCGCCCGAGATCCTGACCTCGCTGTCGGGCATCGACGAGCCGGGTCGCCTGGCCGACACCATCGCCGCGCATCTGCCGATCAAGCTCGAGCAGAAGCAGAAGATCCTGGAGATGGTGAATGTCACCGAGCGCCTGGAGAGCCTGCTGTCGCAGCTCGAGGGCGAGATCGACATCCTGCAGGTGGAAAAGCGCATCCGTGGCCGCGTCAAGCGCCAGATGGAGAAGAGCCAGCGCGAGTACTACCTCAACGAGCAGGTCAAGGCCATCCAGAAGGAACTGGGCGAAGGCGAAGAGGGTGCCGACCTGGAAGAACTCGACAAGCGCATCAAGGCCGCGCGCATGCCGAAGGAAGCCAAGAAGAAGGCCGACGCCGAATTCAAGAAGCTCAAGCTGATGTCGCCGATGTCGGCCGAAGCCACTGTCGTGCGCAACTACATCGACACGCTGGTCAACCTGCCGTGGCGCAAGAAGAGCAAGGTCAACAACGACCTGACCAACGCCGAGCGCGTGCTGGATGAAGACCACTACGGTCTCGAGAAGGTCAAGGAACGCATTCTCGAGTATCTCGCGGTGCAACAGCGCGTGGACAAGGTGAAGGCGCCGATCCTGTGCCTGGTGGGCCCCCCCGGCGTGGGCAAGACCTCGCTCGGCCAGTCGGTGGCGCGCGCGACGAACCGCAAGTTCGTGCGCATGGCACTGGGCGGCGTGCGTGACGAGGCCGAGATCCGCGGCCACCGCCGCACGTACATCGGCTCGATGCCCGGCAAGATCCTGCAAAGCCTGGCCAAGGTCGGCGTGCGCAATCCGCTCTTCCTGCTCGATGAAATCGACAAGATGGGCATGGATTTCCGCGGCGATCCTTCGTCGGCATTGCTCGAGGTGCTGGACCCGGAACAGAACCACACCTTCCAGGACCATTACATCGAGGTCGATTTCGACCTGTCCGATGTGATGTTCGTGGCGACCTCGAACTCGCTCAACATTCCGCCTCCGCTGCTGGACCGGATGGAAGTGATCCGCCTGTCGGGTTACACCGAGGAAGAGAAGGTCAACATCGCCCAGCGCTACCTGCTGCCCAAGCAGATCAAGAACAATGGTCTGAAGGCAGGCGAGATGGAAGTGAGCGAAGACGCCCTGCGCGACATCATTCGCTACTACACGCGTGAAGCGGGCGTCCGCTCGCTCGAGCGTGAAGTGTCGAAGATCGCCCGCAAGGTGGTCAAGCTGCTGCTGCTCAAGAAGGAAACGGGCACGGTCAAGGTGGCATCGGAGAACCTGGATAAATTCCTTGGCGTGCGCAAGTACGACTTCGGCCTGGCCGGCAAGGAAAACCAGGTAGGCCAGGTGACCGGTCTGGCGTGGACGGAAGTGGGCGGCGATCTGCTGACCATCGAAGCCGCGATCATGCCGGGCAAGGGCAACATCACCCGCACCGGTTCGCTGGGCGACGTGATGAAGGAATCGGTCGAGGCCGCACGTTCGGTGGTGCGCTCGCGGGCACGTCGTCTGGGCATTACGGACGAGATGTTCGAGAAGCGCGATATCCACATCCACGTGCCCGAAGGCGCCACCCCCAAGGATGGTCCTTCGGCCGGCGGTGCGATGACCACGGCGCTGGTGTCGGTGCTCACGGGTATCCCGGTGCGCGCCGACGTGGCCATGACCGGGGAAATCACGTTGCGCGGTGAAGTCCTGCCGATCGGCGGCCTCAAGGAGAAACTGCTTGCGGCCCATCGCGGCGGTATCAAGCTGGTGCTGATCCCCGAGGAAAACGTGAAGGATCTCGCGGAGATCCCGGACAACGTCAAGAACGCCATCGAGATCGTCCCGGTGCGCTGGATCGACAAGGTCCTGGAACTCGCGCTCGAGCGCAAGCCCGAGCCTCTGCCGGAGGAAGTGGCCAAGCCCGCCGATGTGGCGGACAAGGGTGCTGCCAAGGTCGAGATGATTCATCACTGACGCCGGCGATGGCGCTGCCCGGATCCTGCGATCCGGGCCGGGCGTTGCCAAAGCAGGCCGCTTTTGAAAACGCCGCGGGCTTTTCCCCGCGGCGTTTTTCTATTTCGCCTCACATTGTTCGGCGCCGCAGGCGTGCAGGCAGCGGGTGCTTTTTGCGTTTCTCAAAATGTCCGCGAAGAATACTTGGCAAAATGCCAGGGGCTGTATTACACTTGCGCCCTCGCAACGCAAACAGCAGTAATTACTCTGATATGTGCGCGGCGATGCTTGCAGCATGCAGTGCGGCTGCGGTACGAGCGGGTGCTTAGCTCAGTTGGTAGAGCGGCGCCCTTACAAGGCGTAGGTCGGGGGTTCGAGCCCCTCAGCACCCACCACGCTCCTGCCGCAAGACAATCCACACAGATGACGCGTGCTGCCGCACCGATACAGGAGTGGTAGTTCAGTTGGTTAGAATACCGGCCTGTCACGCCGGGGGTCGCGGGTTCGAGTCCCGTCCACTCCGCCAAATACGCAGTCAGCAAAACGGGCCCTTAGCGGCCCGTTTTGCTTTTTGCGCTTTCTGCATTCGGCGCGTCTTCCCCCCTCTTTCCTGAGGGCCGGCAAGGGTGCGGGCCCTGATCGCGTATCTGGCGGTGTTTTGCACCGCCGAGCCACTGCTGGCGCGAGGGGACGGTACGCGATATCGCAGGTTTCCTGTCCGAGCCGGATGCCATCGGGCGTTGCCCGGCGAGGCCGCACCGGCCGCCAAATCGCGTGAAGCTTGCCGCTCCTGATAGAATCCCGGAGTTTGCCGTTCGGTACCAACCCTTTTCCTGAGTCAGCATGCTTGATTTCGTACGCAACAACCGGCGCTTGATGCTTTTGCTGCTGCTGGTGCTTGTCTTCCCGTCGTTCGTGTTCTTCGGCGTGGAGAGCTACTCGCGTTTCATGGACAGCTCGCACGATCTTGCCAAGGTCGATGGCCGCGCCATTACGGCGCAGGAAGTGGATAACGTGGTGCGTGACCAGAGCGAGCGCATGCGCCAGATGCTCGGCGCGAACTACGATCCGCGCCAATTCGAAGGCGCGCTGGCGCGCCAGCAGGTGCTCGACCAGCTGATCCTGCAGCGCGTGGTGGCCAATGAGGTGGCCAACAAGCACCTCACGGTGTCCAACGAACGCCTGTTCGAGACCATCAGCAGCATTCCCGCCATCGCCCAGCTGCCGAAGAAGAAGGACGGCACGATCGACGACAAGGCCTATGTTGACCTGCTCGCCCAGCAAGGCATGACGCCGGAGCAGTTCGATGCGCGCATGCGTTTCGATCTCGCCACCCAGCAGCTCGGCACTTCCATCGCTGCCACCGCCTTCGTGCCGAAGTCCTTGCTCGACCGGCTGATCGCCATTCGCGACCAGCAGCGCGAGGTGCAGGCGCTGCAGCTCAAGCCGGCCGAATTCGCCGCCAAGGTCAATCCCGACGAAGCCGCGCTGAAGGCGTACTACGACAGCCACAAGGCGCAGTTCTCGGTGCCCGAGCAGGCCAAGGTCGAATACCTGGTGCTGTCGGCCGACGCGCTGGCGGCATCGACGCCGGTGACGCCCGAAGAGCTCAAGTCCTACTACGACAGCAACATCGCGCGCTTCCGCACGGAAGAGCAGCGCCGCGCCAGCCATATCCTGATCGGCTCGCCCAAGGATGCCCCGGCGGCGGATCGCCAGGCAGCCAAGGAAAAGGCCACCAAGCTGCTCGAGGACCTGCGCAAGCATCCCGAAACGTTTGCCGATGTGGCCCGCAAGCAATCGCAGGATCCGGGCTCTGCGGAGAAGGGCGGCGACCTCGGCTTCATGGGCCGCGGCGCACTGGTCAAGCCGTTCGAGGATGCGATGTATGCGCTCAAGGATGGCCAGATCAGCGACGTGGTGGAGACCGATTACGGCTACCACATCATCAAGCTCACCGGCATCAAGGCTGCCGAAACCAAGCCGCTCGACCAGGTCCGTACCGAACTGGAAGCCGAATTGCGCAAGCAGCTCGCCGCCAAGAAGTACACCGAACTGGCTGATTCGTTCGGCAACACGGTCTACGAACAGTCCGACAGCCTCAAGCCTGCTGCCGACAAGTTCAAGCTGGCCATCCAGAGCGCCGACAACGTGACCCGCCAGCCCAACCCGGCGCTGGGTGCGCAAAGCCCGCTCAACAATGAGAAGCTGCTCAAGGCCCTGTTCGGCGACRATTCCGTCAAGAACAAGCGCAATACCGAAGCCGTGCAGGTGGGCCCGACCACGCTGGTGGCGGCACGTATCGTCGAATATCGCCCGGCCACGGTGCGCAAGTTCGAAGACGTGCAGGCCAAGGTGCGCGAAGGCTATATCGCCCAGCAGGCGGCCGAGCTCGCCGTGAAGGCGGGTGCGGAGCGTCTCGAGGCGTTGAAGAAGAGCGGCGGCGCCGACGGCTTCGGCGCGCCGGTAACGGTCTCTCGCGCCAAGGCCGATGGCCTGCCGCCGAAGGCGGTCGAAGCCGTGATGCGGGCCGATACCGCCAAGCTGCCCGCGTTCGTGGGCGTGGACCTTGGTGCCGCCGGCTACGCCATCTATCGCATCGGCAAGGTCAGCCAGCCTGCGCAGGCCGATGCCGCGCAACGCCAGGGCGAGGCCCAGCAACTGGGGCAGATGGTTGGCCAGAGCCAGCTGGAGGCCTTCTATGAGAGCCTGAAGGACCGCGCCAAGGTGAAGCTGCTCAAGCCCGCCACCACGACGGAAGCGGGTGCCGCCAGCGGTGCCGGCGCGCAGTAAGCACAGCCCGCAAACATGAAAAAGGCGCCTCCGGGCGCCTTTTTCATGATCCGCGCCGCAAGGGCTCAGCGCCCCGCGGTCCGGGCTGCCGGTGCCTTCAGCAGTGGCTCGAGCTGCGGCCAGACTGTGTCGAGCAGCGTGCCCTGCGCTTGTGCCGTGGGATGAATGCGGTCAGCCTGGAACCACTCTGGCCTGGCGACGACCCGCTCCAGCAGGAAAGGCACCAGCCGGACCTTGTATTCGCCGGCCAGCCTGGGGYAGAGCGAGAAGAATCGCTCGGTGTAGTCCGGCCCGTAGTTGGGCGGGATGCGCATCCCCACGAGCAGCACGCCGGCCTTGGCTTGCTGCGCGCTGGCGACGATGCTGCGCAGGTTGGCCTCGGTGGTCTGCAGCGGCAGGCCGCGCAAGGCATCGTTGGCGCCCAGTTCGACGATGACCACCGCAGGGTGGTGCCGCGCCAGCAGGTCGGGCAGGCGTGTCTTGCCGCCTACCGTGGTCTCGCCGCTGATGCTGGCATTCACGACGCTATAATCGAAACGCTCCGCCCGCAACCGCGTCTCCAGCAGCTTGACCCAGCCGGCATCGCGCGCGATGCCGTATTCCGCGGACAGGCTGTCGCCCAGCACCAGGATGGCGGGCGCTGCCGCCCGGGCCATCGGCGCCGCCGCAGGCAGCAGCGTGGCCGTGCATACCGCCAGCGCCAGCTTTCGCCAACCGCACCAGAACTTCTTGCTCATGTCTTCATCCATTCTTGCAGTCGAGTCATTAGGAAAGACCGTAGCCGACACGACGGGTTCGCTGACGATTTTGCATGACGTCACGTTTTCCGTCACGCCCGGCGAAACGCTGGCCRTTGTCGGCGCATCCGGCTCGGGCAAGTCAACCCTGCTTGGCTTGCTGGCGGGCCTGGACCTGCCTACCACGGGCACCGTCAGGCTCAATGGCCAGGACCTGTTCCAGCTCGACGAAGACCAGCGCGCCGCGCAGCGCGGGCGCCATGTGGGCTTTGTGTTCCAGTCTTTCCAGCTGGTCGGGCACCTGAATGCCCTGGAGAACGTGATGCTGCCGCTGGAGTTGCGCGGCGAAACCGCCGGTGTCCGCGAGCGCGCCGCCGACATGCTTGCGCGGGTAGGACTGGGCGGGCGCCTGTCCCACTATCCGCGCACGCTCTCCGGCGGCGAGCAGCAGCGCGTGGCGCTGGCGCGCGCCTTTGTGGCGCGTCCCGATATCCTCTTTGCCGACGAGCCTACCGGCAGTCTCGACACGGCTACCGGCGAGGCCGTGATTGCGTTGATGTTCGAGCTCAATCGCGATGCCGGCTCAACGCTGGTGCTGGTCACGCACGATCGCTCCGTGGCAGCCCGCTGCGGGCGCATCCTGACCATCGACGCCGGCCGCGTGGCCAGCGACGAATGGATGACGGCCCCCGTGTAGGCGCTGGGCCAGCGTCAGGCGTTGCCCAGTGCCGCCCGCGCCCGCGCGATCAGGGCGCTGGTGGAGGCATCGTGCGCAGGCTCCTGGCCACTGGCGGCCGCGTTGGCCTCGCCAGTGAGCTCGCACTCGATCGGCTTGGCCAGGATCTTGCCCAGTTCCACGCCCCATTGGTCGAATGAATTGATGTTCCACACCACGCCCTGCACAAAGGTGCGGTGCTCATAAAGCGCGATCAGCGCGCCGAGCGTGTGTGGCGTGACGTCTTCCATCAGCAGCGTGTTGCTTGGGCGATTGCCCTCGAACACCATGTGGGCGATGCGGATTTCATCGCTCAGGCCGCTCGCGCGCAGTTCCTCCGCGGTGCGCCCGCGCATGAGCGCCTCGGCCTGGGCAAAGCAATTGGCAAGCAGCTTGGCATGATGGCCGGGCAGGACGCGCGGGGGCCGCAGCGGAGCCACGAAATCCACCGGCACGATCTGCGAGCCCTGGTGGATCAGCTGGAAATAAGCATGCTGGCCGTTGGTGCCGGCGGAGCCCCAGACCACCGGCGCGGTATGGGCGCGCACGTGCCGGCCATCGAGCTGGACGGATTTGCCGTTGCTCTCCATTTCCAGTTGCTGCAGGAAGGCGGGAAACAATTCGAGCGAGGTCGAATACGGTGCCATGCAACTGGTCGGCATGCCGAAGAAATTGCGGTACCAGATGCCGATCATGCCCAGCACGACCGGCATGTTCCGCTCCAGCGGCGCACTGCTGAAATGCTCGTCCATGGCGCGGCCGCCGGCCAGCAGGTCGGCGAAGGCATCGAAGCCCACCGCCAGTGCGATCGACAGCCCGACCGAGGACCACAGCGAGAAGCGTCCGCCGATCCAGTCCCAGAATTCGAACATATGCGCGGGGTCGATGCCGAAAGCGCGCACCGCCTCCACGTTGGTGGATACGGCGGCGAAATGGCTGGCCAGCTGGTTCCTGGCCACGCCCCTGTCAAGGAACCACTGGCGCGCGCTACAGGCGTTGGCCATGGTTTCCAGCGTGGTGAAGGTCTTCGAGCAGACAATCACCAGGGTCTGCTCAGGGTCGAGCCGATCCAGGGTCTCGGCCAGTTCGGTGCCGTCCACATTGGAGACGAAATGCATGCGCGGCCCRTTGCCCGCCAGGTGGGAGAGCGCGCGGCACACCATGCGCGGGCCGAGGTCCGAGCCGCCGATGCCGATATTGATGACGTCCGTGATGCGCTTGCCCGTGGCGCCGGTCCAGTCGCCGCTGCGCACGCGTTCCGAGAACACCCGCATGCGGTTCAGTACGTCGTGGATGGCGGGCATCACCGGCTTGCCATCCACCTTGAAGCTTGCGTCGGGACCGGCGCGCAACGCAATGTGCAGCACCGCGCGGTCCTCGGTGGCATTGATGTGGTCGCCCGCGAACATGGCATCCCGGCGCTTGGGTACGCCGGCTTCGTCCGCCAGCTGCATCAGCAATGCCACGGTCTGTGGCGTAATGCGGTTTTTCGAGTAGTCGAGATACAGGCCTGCGGCTTCCAGCGAGAACTGCTTGACGCGCTGGCTGGCGGCGCCGTCGGCGAACCACTCGCGCATCGGCGTCTCGCGAATGGCGTCGTGATGTTGCAGGAGAGAGTGCCAGGCGTGTAGGTCTGTGGGCATGCGTGCGTAATTCTTGAAGGCCAGCGCGGAAGTACCGTTCTAAGCTAGGTTTCAGCCATATTTTATTGTTCCCGGGCAGGCCGTTTGGCGGGCCTGGTCCGGCCGTCGGGAGCGGCTTAAGTATAACGCGCACTTTTGGCGCGACTTTAGGATTTGGCAGCAAAGCACAGCATTCATGCCATTAGCGGAAACAATAGCAGGGCGAATCCTTTCCGGCTATCGGTGGTGTTCTGACATCAGCCCGGGCGGYCAAGCCGGCGGGCGACCGCGCGCAATGCCGATTCCCCTCCCGCCACACACACGCCGCCGGCGCAGATCACCGCCACGCCCAGCGCCGTGATCCAGTCCGGCAACTGGCCGAATGCCAGGTAGCCGATCGTCGTGGCCGACAGGATCTGCAAATAGAGAAAGGGGCTGAGAAACGAGGCATCGGCATACTGGAACGCCCGGATCACAAAATAATGTCCAACCGAACCGGTGATGCCGGTGCTCACCAGCAGCACCGCTTGCAGGGGCGTGGGCACCGCGTGGAACCAGAAAAAGGGCACCAGCAGCGTGGTCAGGGCGGCGCCGGTGACGCCACTCTGGATCAGGGTGGTCATGGGGGCGTCGTGCGCGGCGATGCGTCGCGTCAGCATCTGCATCAGCGCGAACACCAGCGCGGACAGCAGGCCCAGCGCAATACCCGCCCCGCTCAGCTCGCCGCCCGGCCGCACCACGATCAGCATGCCGGCGAAGCCGATCGCCACGCCACTCCAGCGGCTGACGCGCGCATGCCGTCCCGGCCGCTCGCCGAGCAGCCAGGGCGACAGCGCCACCACGAAGAGCGGGGCACAGAAATTGAGCGCGGTGGCCTCGGCCAGCGGCATCAGCTTGAGCACGCTGAAGAACACCAGGGTCGAAACCAGCATCAGCCCGCCGCGCAGCCATTGCAGGCCGGGCTTTACCGGACGCCATTGCTGGCGGAAGCGCGCCGGCCCTAGCAGCAGGAAGATGGCGATCACATGGCCGACATAGCGCACCCAGGCTACCGCTGCCACCGGCAGGCCTTGCTGCGTCAACGTCTTGCTGCTGGCGTCCAGCAGGCTGAGGATCCACTGGCCGAGCACCAGCAGGGCAATGCCGGTGAGCAACTGGCGCCGGGCCGGCGAAGTGGCTGTCGCGCTTGCGGCGGACAGCCGGGTAACGCTGTCGGTGGCCTTGTTCATGAGCCGCGCGGATCTCGCAGCAAGGCATTGAACAGGCTGCGCATCGGCGTGTAGAGCTCGCTGGCGGTGAGTCCGGCGGGGCCTGTGCCGTGAGCCACAAGTTGGTCGGCGGCGCGTCCGTGCAGCCAGACCGCCGCCTGCGCCGCTTGTAGCGCCGGCATGCCCTGGGCGAGCAGGGCGCCGATCATGCCGGCCAGCACGTCGCCGGTGCCGGCAGTCGCTAGCCCGGCGTTGCCGGTCGGGTTGACCGACAGCGCTACGTTGCCGCTGGCGTCCGGTGGCGCCGCGATCACTGTGCCGGAGCCTTTGAGCACGATCACGGCCTGCCATTGCGTGGCCAGCAAGCGTGCCGCCGCCAGGCGGTCGCGCTGGATTTCCGCCACGCCGAGGCCGGCCAGCCGGGCGGCTTCGAGCGGGTGGGGTGTCATCACGCGCACCAGCGGGCTGCCCTCCAGCATGGCAGCCAGCGCGGCATCCGAGGCGAGCAGGTTCAGCGCGTCGGCGTCCAGTACCAGGGCGGGCAACTCGGCGGCGCAGGCGCTGCCGTGCAGCAGTTGCGCGAACTGCTCGCGTGCCGCCGTGCCGGTGCCCATGCCCGGGCCGACCACCAGCGCGGACATGGCAGACAGCGCGATCTCCGCGATCGGGTGCAGCATCAGTTCCGGTTGCACGGGGTCTAGCAGCGGCGCGGGCTGCGCCAGGAAGCCGATGTGCACGCGCCCGGCGCCAAGGTGCAGCGCGGCGCGCGCGCCGAGCAGCGGCGCGCCGGTCATGCCGATGCCGCCGCCGATCACGGCGAGCGAGCCGAACGTGCCCTTGTTGGTGGCATGGCGGCGCGCGGGCAGTGCCCTGGCGAACGAAGCCGGCACGTTGACCGTGGCGCAGGCCGGCTGGGCCGGGGGGTAGGGCAGGCCCAGCGGGGCGATATCGACTTCACCCGCGCAATCGCGTCCATCGAGCGTCAGCAGGCCCGGCTTGGCCGCAATGAAGGTCAGCGTGCGGCAGGCGCGGACCGCCGGCGCGCCGCCGCCGGTATCGGCGAACAGCCCGCTCGGGATGTCGAGCGCGAACACCGGCAACTCTGAGTCCGCCAGATGCGCGATCCACTGCGCCATAAAGCCATCGGCGGCACGGTTCAGGCCGATGCCGAGCAGTCCGTCGACCAGCGCGCGGGTATCCCCGGGAATCGCAGGCAGGGTGCCGTGGCAGGCCGTCTCCGGCAGCGCGCGCAGCGTGACGCCCGCCGCGCGCGCCTCGAGCCAGGCGCGGCCGGCGTCGGCGGGCAGGCGATCGGGCTCGGCGGTCAGCCACACCTGGACCTGGCGCCCGGCCTGGTGCAGACGGGTGGCGGCCACCAATGCGTCGCCGCCGTTGTTGCCGGGTCCGGCCAGCAACAGCAGCGGGCCAGCCGGGGCATGGTGTGCCAGCCAGGCGGCCGCGGTATTTCCTGCCCGCGTCATCAGTTCGAAGGCGGGCAGGCTGGCCATGGCGGTGGCTTCGACCTGGCGGATGGCCGCCACGCCGTAAAGCGGGATCTCGCTGGCGCTGGCGGTGTCCAGGGGCAGCCAGGCGTCGGTGGGCAGTACCGTGGCTGGCGCGTGCGTGGGCGGGATCTGGGTAGGGGTTTGCATGGTCAGCGCGGGCCTAAGCCATAGCGGGCGGGGGTCAGGCCGTCCAGGTCGATGCCGGGGTGGTTGCCCGCGATCAGGTCGGCGGCGATGCGGCCGGAGCCRCATGCCATGGCCCAGCCCGTGGAGCCGTGACCCAGGTTGAGAAAAAGGCCGGGCACGGCGGTGGCGCCAATCAGCGGCGGGCCGTCAGGCAGCATGGGGCGGGCGCCGGCCCATAGCGTGGCGTTGTCATAGTGGCCGGCGACGGGAAACCAGTCGCGCGCCACCTTGAGCAAGGTGTTGATGGCGGCGGGGCGCAGGTCGAGCTTGCGCGAGCCGAGTTCGGCGGTGCCGGCAATCCGCATGCGGTTGCCCATGCGCGTGACGGCCACCTTGTACGACTCGTCCATCAGCGCGGCCAGCGGCGCCTGCAGTTCGTCGCTGACCTGCACCGTGGCGGAGTAGCCTTTGACCGGGTAGAGCGGGATGCGCAGGCCAAGCGGGCGCAGCAAGGCGGCGCTGGCGACGCCGGCGCTCACCAGTACGCGATCGGCGGTGCGTGTTTCGCGCGTGGCGCCGGCAGCGCCGGCGCGCAGGTCCAGCGCGAGCTTGCCGCCCGGCAGCGGCCGCAGCGCACAGGCGTGGCTGTCCATGACGAAGCGCACGCCGGCGGCTTCCGCCAGCATGCGCAGCCGGCGCACGAACATCGGGCAGTTGCCGGATTCGTCCTCGGGCAGGTGCAGCCCGCCGGCCAGCGGCGTGTCGGTGGTGAGGCCGGGCTCGATGCCCCGGCAGCCAGCGGCATCGACCAGCCGGTGCGGCACCTTGTGCTCGCGCAGCAAGGCCAGCGCCGGTTCGGCCAGGCTCCGGTCGCGCTCGGTGCGGAACAGTTGCAGGTAGCCTTGCGACTGCTCGTAGTCGATCTCCAGCTGGCTGCGCAGCGTGTGCAGGCATTCCCGGCTGTAGAAGGCCAGGCGCTGCATGCGCAGCTTGTTGACACGGTAGCGCTCCAGCGTGCATTCGCCCAGCCAGCGCGCGATCCAGCGCCACATGGCCGGATCGGCGCTGGGCCGGAACAGCACGGGCGAGGTGCTGGCAAAGAGGTTGCGCAGCACCTTGCCCGGCATGCCGGGCGCGGCCCACGGGGTAACGTAGCCGGGCGCGATCACGCCGGCATTGCCGAAGCTGGATTCCTGCGCCGGCGCGGCGCGCCGTTCGACCACGGTCACTTCGAAGCCGGCTTCGCGCAGGTACCAGGCGGAGCAGACGCCGATCACGCCGGCGCCGATCACGATCACATGCATGGCACTCCGTTGAGGGCCGGACCGGCCCTCGCTGTCGATGGCTACTTCAACTCTTTTTGCATGACCACGTCGGGCAGCCAGGTGACGATTTCCGGCCACACGGTGACGATGGCGATCGCCACCACCATCATCATGAAGAATGGCAGCGACACCCGGGCTATGTAGTTGCTGTCCTTGCCTGTCATGCTCTGCAGCACGAACAGGTTGAACCCCACCGGCGGCGTCACTTCGGCGATTTCCACCAGCAGCACGATGAATATCCCGAACCATACCAGATCGAAACCCGCCGCCTGCACCATCGGCAGCACCGTGGCGGTGGTCAGCGCGATCATGGAAATGCCGTCGAGCGCGGTCCCCAGCAGGATATAGATCACCGTCAGCACGGCGATCAGCGCCCATGGCGACAGGTGCATCGCGGCCACCCATTCCGCCAGCGCGCGCGGGATGCCCGTGAAGCTCATGGTCACCGACAGGAAGGAGGTGGCGCCCAGGACGAACATGATCATCGCGGTCAGCCGGGTGGCCGACATCAGGCTCTCCCAGAAGGCCTTGCGCGTCAGCGATCCGCCCACCCACGCCAGCGCCAGCGAAGCCACCACGCCGTATGCCGCGGCTTCCGTGGCGGTGGAGTAGCCGGTGATCATGATCCAGGTGATAAAGGCGATGAGCACGATGCAGGGCATCAGCTGGCGGATCGAGGCGAGCCGCGAGCGCCAGTCGAAGCGTTCCGCCTGCGGCGTCTTGTCCGGGTTCGAGAGCGCCCACACCACGATATAGCCGGAGAACAGCAGCATCAGCAGCAGGCCGGGCAGGAAGCCGGCCAGGAACACGCGGATGATCGACACATCGGCCGAGACCGCATAGACCACCATGGTGATCGAAGGCGGAATCAGGATGCCGAGCGTGCCGGCGCACGACAGCGAGCCCAGCGTGACGCGCTCGTCGTAGCCGCGCCGTGTCAGTTCGGGCAGCGCGGATTTGGCGATGGTGGCGCAGGTGGCGGCCGACGAGCCCGACACGGAGCCGAAGATGCCGCACCCCAGGATGTTGACGTGCATCAGCCGCCCCGGCAGCCAGTTCAGCCAGGGCGACAGCCCGTTGAACATCTGCTCGGACAGCTTGGTGCGGAAGAGTATCTCGCCCATCCAGACAAAGAGCGGCAGCGATGCCAGCGTATAGGAAGCGCTGGACGACCACCAGGCATTGGCCAGATTGACCAGCGCATCGCGGTCGGCGAAGACCACCAGCCCCACCCAGGAGGTGACGGCGATGGCAACCGGAATCCACGCGCCGATGACCAGGAAGACGATCATCACCACCAGCAGGATCAGGGAAATCAGGACGGTGCTCATCAGACGGTCTCCCCGAAATCGCCGGCGGCCAGCTTGGCTTCCTGCGCCAGCTGGTAGCGCGGCTTTTGCCGGCGCGCCACGCGCTGCAGTTCGTCGAGCACTGCCAGCATGAAGCCGGCACAGCCCAGCACCGCGAAGCTCTGCGGAATCCACAGCGGCACCACGATCTGGCCCTGCGAGACATCGCCGATCTCCCAGCTCTGCCAGGCGAAGGAGAACAAGGCCCAGGTGGCATAGGCGGCGAACACCGCGCAGATGACCAGCGAGACCAGTTCGAGCCACCAGCGCATGCGCGGTTTGACGGCCTCCAGCAACATTTCCACGCGCACGATGCCGCCATGCTGGAAGGTCTGGCCAAGGACGAGGAAGGCGGAAGCGGCGCACAGCCACGCAACGATGTCGTCGCCGCCCTTGAAGATGATGGTGGTCTCGCGCGAGAACGACATCAGGATCATGATGATGCAGACCCCGAGAATGCATAGCGCGCCGAGCACGGCGAACAGGTCAAGCAGCCGGTCCAGCCAGCGCTTGTTGACGGAAGGAGCTTCCATGGCGAGAGGGGAGGGAGAATGCGGTGAAAAAAGGGCGCGGGATGCTGCGGCAGCAGTGGCCGTGGCGGCAGGCAGTGCCGCCGCGGCCGGATACGGATCGCTTGTTTCTCGCTACTTCGCTTACTTCTTGTAGGCGTCGAGAATGGCCTTGCCGTCGTCGCCGGCGCCCTTGGCCCATTCGTCCACCATCACCTGGCCAACTTTCTGCATGTCCTGCTTGAGCTGGGGCGAGGGCGGCTGCACCGTCATGCCGTTCTTGCCGAGCACGGCCAGGTACTCACGCGTTTTCTGCTCCGATACCTGCCAGCCGCGCTTCTCGGCCTCGGCAACGGTCTTGAGCAGGGCGTCCTGGGTCGGCTTGTCCAGCGCGGCGAAAGACTTCTTGCTGACCACCAGCATGTTCTTGGGCAGCCAGGCATCGACGGTGTAGAAGTACTTCACGCTCTCCCACACCTTGGTGTCGACGCCGGTGGCGCCCGAGGACATGAAGGAGTTCACAGTGCCCGTCGCCAGCGCCTGGGCGAGGTCGGCGGCCTGGATCGTCACCGGCTGCGCGCCCACGAGCTCGGCGATCTTGGAGGTGGCGGGGTTATAGGCGCGCCACTTCAGGCCCTTCATGTCGCCCGCGTTGTTGAGCGGCTTGTTGGCGTAGATGCCTTGCGGCGGCCAGGCCACCGCGTACAGCAGTTTCAGGCCTTGCTTGTCGAGCACCTTGTCGGTGACAGCGCGCGAGGCCTGCCACAGCTTGTAGGAGTCCTGGTAGCTGGTGGCCAGGAAGGGCACCGCATCCACGCCGAACACCGGGTTCTCGTTGGCCAGCAGCGACATCAGGATCTCGCCCATCTGGACCTGGCCGGTCTGCACGCCGCGCTTGATCTCGTTGGCCTTGAGCAGCGAACCGTTGGGGTGGATCACGATCTTCAGCTTGCCGCCGGTGGCCTTCTCCACGTCGCTGGCCATTTGCTGCAGGTTCTCGGTGTGCAGGTTGCTGACCGGGTAGCCGGTCGGCAGGTCCCATTTGGTCTCGGCTTGCGCGGCGGACATCATGACGGAGGAGGTGGCAAGCACCCCGCCCAGCAGCATGTACTTCAGTGTTGCCTTCCCTTGCATCGATCTCTCCTGGTTGATCGTTTTGGCTGATACGTCTTTGTCTGTCTTTGACTTTTGTTTCTTATCTTTGCTGCCCGTGCAACCTGGCTCATGGATTGCACGGCGGTGTGCGGCTTGGCCCGGCGCCTCAGGCGGCCGGCTTGACGATGGATTCCAATGCAATTGCCGTGCCCAGCAGTTGCGCGTCGCGCAGCGCACCGTGCGAGAGCATCAGGCCGACCGGCAATTCGTCGGGCTGGTGGCAGGGCAGCGAGATCGAACAGCCGTCAAGGAAGTTGAAGGCCGAGGTATTGCGCAGCAGCAGGGCATTGGTGCGGAAGAACAGGGCATCGTCCGCCACCAGCGGGGCGATCGGCGGCGCCACCATCGGCACGGTGGGGCAGGCCACGGCGTCGAAGCCGCCGATGCGCGCCGCAACCCGCGCGATCCAGTCGGCGCGGGCGCGCATAAGGTCGACATAGTCGGCTGCGCCCATGCTGGCGCCGCGGTCGATGCGCGAGGCTACGCGGGGGTCGTATTGCTCGCGCCGGGTGGCCAGCGCGTGGCGGTGGATGGCATAGGCCTCGGCGGCGGTGAAGCCGCCCGCGGCGTTGATGGCGGGCAGTTCGGTCAGTTCGGGCAGGTCGATGTGCTCGATCTGCACGCCGGCCGCGGACAACCGGCCCAGGGCACGGTCGA
Source organism: Cupriavidus sp. 05N39 (assembly GCF_056397325.1). Lineage (NCBI taxonomy): Bacteria > Pseudomonadati > Pseudomonadota > Betaproteobacteria > Burkholderiales > Burkholderiaceae > Cupriavidus > Cupriavidus sp. 05N39. Next base: position 52,301 of record NZ_JBFTNE010000060.1, on the reverse strand, counting down.
AGGCGCGCGCCACGACGGGGTCGAGGTCGTCCAGCAGGTACTGGCGCGGGATGGCCAGGCGAATGCCGGCCGCGGCCTTGATGGCCGGGATGACAGCCTCGTCGGCGATCACGCTGTCCACCAGGACGCAGTCATGCACCGTGCGCGCCATGGCGCAGGCGGTATCCAGGGTGTAAGACAGCGGGAAGGCGCCGTCCAGCGGCACGCGGCGGGCAGTGGGCTTGAAGCCGGCCAGGCCGCACAGGGCCGCAGGGATGCGGATGGAACCGCCGGTATCGCTGCCCAGCCCGGCCACTGCCAGGCCCAGCGCCACGGAGACGGCGGCGCCGGAGGACGACCCGCCGGGAATACGTGCCACCTGCGCATCCGCCGGGTTCACGGGCGTGCCGAAATGCGGGTTGATGCCCACGCCGGAGAAGGCGAACTCCGTCATGTTGGTGCGGCCCACCAGGGCCGCGCCGCTGTCGCGCAGCCGGCGCACCACCGTGGCATCGGCCGTGGCTGCCGCCGCGTCGCTGCGTACCGGTGAGCCGGCGTGCGTGGCTTCGCCGGCGATATTGAACAGGTCCTTGACCGAGACCGGCAGGCCCGCCAGGGGATGCAGGGGCTTGCCGGCCAGGCTGGCGGCGTCGGCCGCCCGCGCTACCTGCGCCGCGGCGTCGAAGGTGGTGCGCAGGAAGACGGCATTGGCCGCCGGCGCCTGCGCAAGCTGCTCCGCTTCAGCGATCACGTCGGCCCGCGAAGTCGCGCCATCGCGAAGTTTTGTCTGTAATGTATGGATATCCGTGGACATTGGGCTCGCGCTCAATCGCGCTCAGGAGGGTTCGGATCGAGTCTATCCAGTGCATTCGCACCGCGCAACCAGCCCGTTGCCGGGCGCGAGAAGGTCCCTGGGATAGTGCGTGAATCGCTTTCTCCGCCCTGTTTTCGTGCAGAATCCACGGTGACATCCCCGATGTTTTGCTTGGATTTATTTTGTGTTTATCCTCATAATTTGTTAATAAACTGTCAAGCCAAATATGGTGGCGGCGGCATCGGGGATATACCTAGTCATCCTTGTCATACCGTCCAGGCACCAACCCACGAAAGGAGTGAAGACATGGCGCGTAAGCCAGCATCCGAGCCAGCCCGGGCCGACGACGACGGCAGCGGGAACGAGGCGTCCGCGCGGTCCGCGGCCAGCGCGTTWGCGCGATCGTCCGGGCCGAATATCGTGTCGTCTTCGCACCTGGTGTCCGAGCGCAGCCCGGAACTGTCCGAGTTCGAGTTCGGCCTGAACACGGCCTACAACGCCTATAGCCGCTGGGTGGTGCGCTGCATGGGCGCCTCCGGCGTGCGCGACCTGACTTTCCTGGATGTGCTGGTGCTCCACCATGTCAACCACCGCGCGCGTCCCAAGCGGCTGGCCGATATCTGCTTTGTGCTCAATGTGGAGGACACCCACCTCGTCACCTACGCGCTCAAGAAGCTGCAGGGCCTGGCGCTGGTGGAGGGCGAGCGGGTCGGCAAGGAAGCCACCTACATCACCACGCCAGCCGGCACGGAAGCCTGCGCGCGCTACCGCGAGATCCGGGAGCAGTGCCTGACCAGCAATTTCTCCGCGGGCAGCGCGGAGAACGCCGAGATCGGCGAGCTGGCACGACTGCTGCGTGTGCTGACCGGCCTGTACGAGCAGGCCGCGCGCTCGGCCACGTCGCTGTAACCGCCCTTGCCGATGCAGCGGCGACTTCCGTAGCGGCCCGGGGCCGGGCTGCTACGGGAATCGCTTGCCTGACGTTCCAGGTTTTTCCCCGACATTGCCATCACACCGCTGCAAGGAATCTCCCATATGTCGCTGCCATTCTCCGCCGCCAATGTCTCGGATCGCCGCCGCTGGCAATTCTGGATCGACCGCGGCGGCACCTTTACCGATGTGGTCGGGCTCAGGCCGGACGGTACGGTGGTCACGCACAAGCTGCTGTCCGAGAATCCGGAGCAATACAGCGACGCCGCCGTGGCCGGCATCCGCCACCTGCTCGGGCTGGCGGCCGACGAGCCAGTCACGCCGGCGCAGGTGGAGGTGGTGAAGATGGGCACCACGGTGGCGACCAATGCCTTGCTGGAACGCAAGGGCGAGCCGGTGGCGCTGTTCATCACGCGCGGTTTCCGGGACGCGCTGCGCATCGCCTACCAGAACCGGCCCCGGCTGTTCGACCTGAATATCGTGCTGCCGGAGCTGCTCTACCGCGAAGTGGTGGAGGTGGGCGAACGCCTGGACGCGCGGGGCGAAACGGTGACGCCGCTCGACGAGGCATCGCTGCGCGCCGATATGCGGCGCGTGTTCGACAGCGGCATCCGCGCCATCGCCATCGTGTTCCTGCACGGCTACCGGCAAGCGGCGCACGAGCTGGCGGCGGCGCGGATCGCGCGGCAGACCGGCTTCACGCAGATTTCCGTGTCGCACCAGGTGTCGCCGCTGATGAAGCTGGTCTCGCGGGGCGATACCACGGTGGTGGATGCCTACCTGTCGCCGATCCTGCGCCGCTACGTGGAACAGGTGGAGCAGCAGATGCCGGGTGTGCGGCTGCAATTCATGCAGAGCAGCGGCGGCCTGACCGATGCGCACCGCTTCCAGGGCAAGGACGCCATCCTGTCCGGCCCGGCCGGCGGCATCGTCGGCATGGTGCGTTCGTCGCAGAGCGCCGGTTTCGGGCGCATCATCGGCTTCGACATGGGCGGCACGTCCACCGATGTCTCGCATTTCAACGGCAGCCATCCCAACGATTTCGAGCGCGTGTTCGAAACCAGCGTGGCGGGCGTGCGCATGCGCGCGCCCATGATGAGCATCCACACGGTGGCCGCGGGCGGGGGCTCCATCCTGCATTTCGACGGCAGCCGCTTCCGCGTCGGCCCGGATTCCGCCGGCGCCAATCCCGGGCCGGCGAGCTACCGGCGCGGCGGCCCGCTGGCGGTGACCGACTGCAACGTCATGCTCGGCAAGATCCAGCCGGGCCATTTCCCCGCGGTGTTCGGCCCGCGCGCCGATGCGGCGCTGGATCGCGATGTGGTGGTGGCGAAGTTCGATGCGCTGGCGCAAGCCGTGTCAGCCGCCACCGGCGATGCGCGCAGCGCCGAGCAGGTGGCCGAGGGCTTCATCGAGATCGCCGTGGGCAATATGGCCAATGCGATCAAGCAGATATCGGTGCAGCGCGGCCACGACGTGACGGGCTACACGCTGACCACCTTCGGCGGCGCGGGCGGCCAGCATGCGTGCCTGGTGGCGGACGCGCTTGGCATGCAGACCGTGTTCGTGCATCCGCTGGCCGGCGTGTTGTCGGCCTACGGCATGGGGCTGGCTGACCGCACCGCGATGCGCGAGCGGGCGGTGGAGGCGCGGCTCGACGCTGCGGCGCTGCCCGTGCTGCAGGCTGTGCTCGATACGCTGGCAGGCGAGGCGCGCCGGGAGTTGCTGGAGCAGGAGGTGGCCGAGGCGCAGATCGACGTGGTGCGCCGCGCGCACCTGCGCTATGAGGGCACGGATTCGGCGCTGGTGGTGCCATTCGGCAGTCAGGCTGCCATGCAGGCCGCGTTCGATGCGGCCTATCGGCAGCGCTATGCCTTCCTGATGCAAGGCAAGCCGCTGGTGGTGGAAGCCGTGTCGGTGGWAGCCATCGGCAGCAGCGAACCGCCCGAGGAAAAGCTGCCCGAGCCGCCGCCGCGCGCAGGCGGCCCGGTGCCGGCGGAGCAGGTGCGCATGTTCAGCGGCGGCAACTGGCACGATACCGGGCTGTTCCCGCGCGATGCGCTGCGACCCGGCGACGTGCTGCCGGGACCGGCCATCATCGCCGAGCGCAATGCCACCACGGTGGTGGAGCCCGGCTGGCAGGCCCAGCTGACCGCGCGCGACCACCTGGTGCTGACCCGCGCCGTGCCGCGTCCCCGGCGGCGCGCGATGGGCACCGACGCCGATCCGGTCATGCTGGAGRTCTTCAACAACCTSTTCATGTCGATCGCCGAGCAGATGGGCCAGCGCCTGCAGAACACGGCGTACTCGGTGAACATCAAGGAGCGGCTCGACTTCTCCTGCGCGATCTTCGATGCCGGCGGCAACCTGATCGCCAACGCCCCGCATATGCCGGTGCATCTTGGTTCGATGGGCGAGAGCATCAAGACCGTGATCGCGCGCAATGCCGGTCGCATGGCCGACGGCGATGTCTACGTGCTGAACGATCCGTACAACGGCGGCACGCACTTGCCCGACGTCACGGTGATCACGCCGGTCTTCGACGAGGCCGGCGCGGAGATTCTCTTCTACGTCGGCTCTCGCGGCCATCACGCCGATATCGGTGGCATCACGCCGGGCTCGATGCCGCCGGACTCCACGGTGGTCGAGGAGGAAGGCGTGATGATCGACAACTTCCCGCTGGTGAAGGCCGGCGTGCTTGACGATGCCGGCATGCGCGCGCTGCTGGCCGGCGCGCGCTACCCGGCCCGCAATATCGACCAGAACATGGCCGACCTGCGTGCCCAAGTGGCGGCCAACGCCAAGGGCGTGGAGGAATTGCGCAAGATGGTGGTGCAGTTCGGCCTGCCGGTGGTGCGTGCCTATATGGGGCACGTGCAGGACAACGCCGAGGAAGCCGTGCGCCGCGTCATCACCGCGCTCAAGGACGGCGCCTATCGCTATCCGCTGGACAACGGCGCCCAGATCCGGGTGCGCGTCACCGTGGACCAGGTCCGGCGCGAAGCGGTGGTGGACTTCACCGGCACGTCGGCGCAGTTGTCCAACAACTTCAATGCGCCGCGCGCGGTGTGCATGGCGGCCGTGCTCTATGTGTTCCGCACGCTGGTCAACGAGGATATCCCGCTCAATGCCGGCTGCCTCAAGCCGATCAGGGTGATCATTCCCGAGGGCTCGATGCTGAATCCGCGTTATCCGGCTTCGGTGGTATCGGGCAACGTGGAAACTTCCTCTTGCATCACCAACGCGCTTTACGGCGCGCTTGGCGTGGTGGCGGCCAGCCAGGGCACCATGAACAACTTCACCTTCGGCAACGATCGCTACCAGTATTACGAGACCATCTCGGGTGGCAGCGGCGCCGGGCAGGGCTTTAGCGGCTGCGACGTGGTGCAGACCAATATGACCAACTCGCGCCTGACCGATCCGGAGGTGCTGGAATGGCGGTTCCCGGTGCGGCTGGAAAGCTATGAGATCCGGCCGGGATCGGGTGGGGCCGGGCAGCGGCATGGCGGCAACGGTGGTATTCGCAAGGTCCGCTTCCTTGAGCCGATGACGGCGTCGATCCTGTCCAATAACCGCTTGCATGCGCCATTCGGCATGGCTGGCGGCGAGCCCGGCGCCATGGGGCGCAACTACGTTGTGCGCCATGATGGCAGCGAGGAGGCGCTGGGCCATGTCGGCCGCTGCGAGATGGAGGCGGGCGATATCTTCGTGGTGGAAACGCCGGGGGGCGGCGGCTTCGGGGCGGCGTAGGGACCGCGAACGTCCTCGATGTTTTCACGAGCCGAAGCGAGAGCGCTTCGGCTCGTTGCCATTCATGGCGCGCGAAGCAGAATTCAACGTCGAACAGATCCGTCTTTCGTCACTTGGTCTCAAGGCCGTCATCCGGATTTTCAGATCCACCATTTTCGGCAACTCCGGCACTCCTGGCGACGACGCTGAAATAACCGCGTTGCAGCAATTTCCTTGACTTATCCCCAGGTCATTCCTAGGTTTATCAAGACTCCGGGGTGCAAGGCCATAGCGCGATAAATGGCCGATTCTCTTGGGCAGGGAGGGGCGGCGGTGAATCCAGGCAGCAGAGCTATCGTTCTGGTTATTGCGTTGATTGGCTCGATCGCCGTGGGCGGGTGTTCGAAACCGGAACCGGGTCACGTCCTGGACGAGGCGCAGCAGGCGGGCCGCGGCGCGGAGTCGTTCCGGCACGCCGCGGAAGACTATTTTCACGATATGGATCGTGGTGTCGCCCTGACCAGGGAAGAGATCATGGGCCGCAATATGTGGCTCGTCTGGAGTGGCGGCAACGACAGGTTCTGGGACGGCATGACGAACTTCACGTTCGGCGCCTTCGACCTGCTCAAGTCCATCAGCTCGCATCCCGGCCAGGGCTATTCGCGCGACACCCGCTGGAGCTCCCTCGGCCTGGTCAACGAGCCTTGTTTCGAAAAGCCCCTCGCGCCCGATCCGCAACGCTTCGGGCTATGGCTCGACCAACGGGTGAAGGATTGCCCGGCCGATCCGTTCGAAAACGAACAGGCCTATCCAGGGGTCAGGACCGGCGCGCGCGGCACCACTTTCTCGAACGGCGCGAAGCTCCCGGTCGGCTCCTACTACGGCTATCCCACCGGCATCGTCGGGTTGCGCCTGTTTCCCAATCCGGCTTTTGACGAGAAGGCCGCAAAGGCGTGGGATCCGCAGCGCTATTACACCGATCCGGCCTACTACAACAGAGCCGACCTGGTGCGCCCCTATCGCGTGGGCATGGCCTGCGGCTTCTGCCACGCAGGCCCCAGCCCGGTCCATCCGCCCGCGGACCCGGCGCATCCGAAATGGGCCGACCTGAGCTCCACGGTGGGCGCGCAGTATATGTGGGTGGACCGGCTCTTCATCCACAATGCATCGACGCGCGAAGGCCAGCAGAATTTCATGTTCCAACTCGTGCATACGTTCCGGCCGGGCGCCATGGATACCTCGCTGGTCTCCACGGACAACATCAACAACCCCAGGACCATGAACGCGCTCTACGACCTGATGGCGCGCATGGGCGTGGCGAAGCGGATCGGGCAGGAGAAGCTGGCCGGCGGCGAGCTGAACAACCGGCAGATCAACGACTTCGTGAAAAGCGGCGCGCTGACGCAGTTCTACGCGCCGCCCGATACGGTATGGACGCCGCACGTCCTCAAGGATGGTGCCGACTCGGTCGGGGTGCTGGGCGCCCTGAACCGGGTGTACCTGAATATCGGGCTGTTCAGCGAGGAGTGGCTGCTGCACTTCAATCCTATCCTCGGCGGCAAGTCCATCACGCCCATCGAACTTTCCGTGGCGCAGAGGAACTCGAGCTATTGGAAGGCGACGGAAGCCGGCACCTTCAATACGGCGCTGTTCCTGCTGAAATCGACCCCGCCGGACCACCTGAGCGATGCGCCGGGCGGTGCGTCATTCCTGGCGGACGTGTCGTTGCCGGCCGGCGCCGCGCTGCTTGAACAGGGCAAGAACGTGTTTGCCGATACCTGCGCACGCTGTCATTCCAGCAAGGCGCCGCCGCCGCCGGCCAGCCTGAACCTGCAGAACTGCGCGGGGCCGAACTACCTCGCGTGCTTCATGCGGTACTGGAAATGGACGCAAACGGACGAATTCAAGGCGCAGATGCGCAAGGTCGTCAATGCGCCGGACTTCCTGGAGGGCAACTATCTTTCGTCCGATGCGCGCGTTCCCGTCACGCTGCTGCGCACGAATGCATGCAGTCCGCTGGCGACCAATGCGCTGCGGGGAAATATCTGGGACAACTTTTCGTCGGAGTCCTACAAGACGCTGCCATCGGTTGGCACCATCACGCTCAATGACCCGTTTACGGGTGAGCGCTGGCAGTACCGGATGCCAGCCGGCGGGCGTGGCTACACGCGTGTGCCCTCGCTGATCAGCGTGTGGTCGACCGCGCCGCTCTTCCTCAACAATGCGCTCGGGCCGTTTAGCGAGGATCCTTCGGTGGCAAGCCGGGTGAAGGTATTCGATGCTTCCATCGAGCAATTGCTCTGGCCGGAAAAACGCGCGCGCGACGAGGTCCTGGGGACCAAGGTGCCCGGCGTGATCGACCGCACCACGGAGCGCAGCCAGATCACTGTCCCGGCGGGCTTCGTGCCGGATGCGCTCAAGCCGCTGCAAGGCTTCATGCACCGCTTCGCGCCGTGGCTGGTGGGGGCCGGAGGCGATGTGACCATCGGTCCCGCGCCCAGGCAGATGCCGGTCAACCTGATCGCCAATATCCAGCCGCTGGCGGAAAGCAGCGAAACCGGTGCAAAGGCCGACCACGCGGCCAAGGTGGTGAGCCTTGCGGTCAAGCTGAAGTCCGACCTGGCTTCGGTACCGGAGGGCGCCACCGACGACGATCTGCGAAAGACCTACGCCAACCTCGTCAAGCCCATGCTGAGCCTGAGCAAATGCCCGGATTTCGTGGTGAATCGCGGCCACTACTTCGGCACGGCGGAGTTCAACAACCAGGCCGGCCTGAGCGCCGATGAGCAATCGTTCGGGCAGGAGCCGGTACTGAGCGACGAGGACAAGCGGGCCTTGATTGCCTTTCTCAAGACCTTCTGATGAAGACTGCGCGGCGGGGATATGTCTGCTCAAGGCGAGGAAGCTTGGGATTATGTGATCGTTGGCTCCGGCGCGGGCGGCGGCACGCTCGCCGCGCGGCTCGCTGAAGCAGGCATGCGCGTGTTCCTGATCGAGGCGGGTTGCGATGCGCGCGAGCATGGGGCGGCGTGCCTGCCGGAGGATTACGAAGTGCCGGCGTTTCACGCCTGCGCCTCCGAGAATCCCGCGATGAGCTGGAACTTCTTCGTGCGTCATTACGCGGACGATGCACAGCAACGGCGCGACCCCAAGTGCGGCAGCGAAGGCGTGCTCTATCCCCGGGCCGCGACCCTGGGCGGCTGCACCGCCCACAACGCGATGATCTTTCTCTACCCCCACGATGCCGACTGGGACGGCATTGCCGCGCTGACCGGCGACCGCTCGTGGAAGGCCAGCCACATGCGCCGCTATGCCAAGCGGCTGGAGCAATGCCGCCACCGTCCGCTGTGGGCGCTTGCCCGCCGCCTGGGTTTCGATCCCACTGCCCACGGCTGGGACGGCTGGCTCAGCACGGAGCGCGCGTTTCCCCTGCAGGCGCTCACCGATGACGCGCTGACGCGCCTGATTCTCGGCTCGATGGAGATGGCGGCGCGCAGCGTGCCGAGGCGGCTCCATGCCTTGCTGCGCTTCTTCCGGTGGCAGGGCRACCCGAACTCCAGGATCTGGGGAAGACGATGTTTCGATGGCGTGTGCTATACGCCGATGACGACCAGCGGSCATGCCCGCACCGGCACGCGCGAACGGGTGCTGGAAGTCGCCGGCCGTTTTCCCTCGCGGCTGCATATCGAACTGGACGCACTGGCGACCAGGGTGCTGATCGACGCGAACGGCACCGCGTTCGGGGTCGAATATCTCAAGGGGCGGCATCTCTACCAGGCGCACGTCTCGCCAAATCCGGCGCCCGGCGTGCGGCAGGAAGTGCGCGCTCGCCGCGAGGTGATCCTGGCGGGCGGCGCGTTCAATACGCCGCAATTGCTGATGCTCTCGGGGATTGGTCCCGCCGGGCACCTCCGCGAGCATGGCATACCCGTGCGGGTGGATCTGCCTGGGGTCGGCCGCAATCTCCAGGATCGCTATGAGGTGGGCGTCGTGAGCCGGATGGCGCGGCCCTGGCAGATACTGAACGGCGCCCGCTTCGAGAGGGACGACCCGGCCTATTGCAGCTGGCGCGACCTGCGCCACGGTGTCTACACTTCCAACGGCGTCGCGATCGCGGTGGCGAGGCGTTCGCGCAAAGGCCTTCCCGTGCCGGATATTTTCTGCATGGCGCTGGTCGAGCACTTTGCCGGCTATTTTCCGGGTTATTCCAAGGTGTTCGCCCAGAGCGACGATATCCTCACCTGGGCCATACTCAAGGCGCACACGCAGAATCGCGCGGGCACGGTCCTGCTGCGGTCCGCGAATCCGCTCGATACGCCCCTGATCAACTTCCACTATTTCGAGGAGGGCGATGCCGCCTCGGACGAGGATATGCGCGCGGTGATCGAAGCCATCCGCTACGTGCGCAAGCTGGCCGTACCGCTGGCCGAGCGCGGCGTGATCGCGCAGGAGCAGCTTCCCGGCGCCCACCTGCGCGATGATGCGGAACTGGCTGGCTATGTGCGCGACAACGCGTGGGGGCACCACGCATCGTGTACCTGCGCCATCGGCCCGCGCGAGGCGGGCGGTGTGCTCGACAGCGGTTTTTCCGTGCACGGAACGCGCCGGCTGCGTGTCGTCGACGCCTCCGTTTTTCCGAGGATTCCTGGCTTTTTCCCGGCTAGCGCAATTTGCATGGTTGCCGAGAAGGCGGCCGATGTCATCTTGAACGAGACGACAACGGGCGCATAGGCAGCCGATCGACAAGGGAGGTGGAAGATGGCCTACGACGTGAGCAAGCTGCTGGCGATGAGCCAGGAACAGCTGGACGAATTGTTCCGCAACAGCCCGGCCGGCGAGATTCCGGATGGCGAAGCCACGGGCACGGCGATCATCTCGCCCGGCACGGTGTTCAGCGAGAGCATCGCAAGGATGATCAATCTTTTCGCCTGGCAGGGCAAAGTCTTCGACGCCAGGCGCGGGGTGCTCAAGAACAAGATATCGCCTTTCGGGCTCGAGGCCATCCTGGCGAAGGTGTACAAGGGTGAAAGCTGGCTCGACCAGAAGGAGTGCATTGTCCTGGACTATGCCGAGACTTCGGTCGTGGCGCACTGGATACGGGACGAGATCCGCTGCATCGCGCCGGATGCCTATCTCGGCGTTGTGTACTGGGACAAGCATCGCCTGATCGACTTTTCCCTTGTGTTCTGACCATCATGAAGCGCAGGACCTTCCTGTTTGGCGGAGTCGGCGCCGCCGGTGCGCTGCTGGTGGGCTGGTCGTTGCTGCCGCCGCGCCAGCGCCTGACGACATCGGCCCCATTGCCGGCGGTCGGCACGCAGGTCGGGCTCAACGGCTGGGTCAAGATCGCCGCGGACAACAGCGTCACCATCATGATGTGCCGCACGGAGATGGGGCAGGGCGTGCACACCGGCCTGGCCATGGTACTGGCCGACGAACTGGACGCGGACTGGGCGCAGGTGAAGGTCGAGCATGCGCCCGTGGACAAGATCTACAACAACCTGGAAGTCGTTGTCGACGATCTCCCGTTCCGGGCGGACGACGATGGCGTGGTCAGGCAAGGGGCGGTCTGGTTCACCCGCAAGCTCATGCGCGAGATCGGCGAGATGGTGACAGGCGGCTCGTCGAGCGTCAACGACCTGTGGGAGCCGATGCGCGAGGCCGGCGCATCCGCCCGCGCGATGCTGATCGGCGCCGCCGCCGCGCGGTGGAACGTGCCTGTGGGCGAGTGCCGCGCGCAGGACGGCAAAGTGCTGCACGCCTCCGGCAAAACGGCCACCTTCGGCGAGCTGGCGGCGCAGGCCGCCAAACAGCCGATGCCGGCGAAGGTGGCGCTGAAGGCGCCATCCGAATTCAGGCTGATCGGCAAGAACATGCGGCGCATCGAGGCCGCGGCCAAGATCGATGGCACCGCGCGCTTTGGCATCGACGTGCTGCCCGAGGGACTGCTGTACGCCAGCGTGATGATGTGTCCGACGCTGGGTGGTACGGTGGCGAGCTTCGACGGCTCGGCCGCGGCCGCGTTGCCGGGCATCGTCAAGGTGTTCGCGGTCGATGGCTACAACGGCGGCACCGGCGGCGTGGCGGTGATCGCCGACAATGCGTACCGGGCCATGACCGCGCTGGATGCGGTCAAGATCGTGTGGAACCACGGCCCCGCCGCCGCGCTGTCCAGCGCGGACGTGAGCCGCCGTCTGGCGCAGGCGCTGGATGAATCCGACGGCCACGCCTATTACCGGCACGGCGACGTCGATGCCGCGTTGAAATCCGCCGCGAAAACCCTCAACGCGGAGTACAGCGTGCCCTACCTTGCGCATGGCGCGGTGGAGCCCATCAACTGCACGGTGCAGGTTCGCGACGGCGCGGCCAGGGTCTGGGTCTCGACGCAGTTGCCTGGCCTGGCGCGCAAAGCGGTCGCCAGGGTGCTCGCGCTCGATGCGGAACGGGTCGACGTGCAGCCGCAACTGGTCGGCGGCGCATTCGGGCGGCGGCTGGAGGTGGATTTCATCTCCCAGGCGGCGGCCATCGCGCGCGAGGGGGGCGGCAGGCCGGTCCAGACGATCTGGACGCGCATTCAGGACACCACGCACGACTTCTATCGGCCGGCTTGCGTCTCGCGCTTCAAGGCCGGGCTCGATGGCGCAGGCAACCTCATAGCCTGGCACAACACGTCGGCCAGCCAGGCGATCGTGCCGGGCGCGCTGTCGCGTCTGCTTGGCCTGCCTCGCCTCGGCATCGACAAGACCACGACGGAAGGGGCATTCGACCGGCCCTACGAATGGCCGAACGCGAGGGTCGGCCATGTGATTGTCGACCTGCCGGTGCCGGTGGGCTTCTGGCGCTCGGTCGGCCATTCGCACCAGGCCTTTTTTACCGAGAGCTTCATCGATGAGCTGGCGGCGGCGGCTGGCAAGGATCCCGTGGCGTTCCGCGCCGGCCTGTTGGCAAAGCACCCGCGCCACATGGCCGTGTTGCAGCGCGCCGCGGAACTGGCCGGCTGGGGGCGGGCGCCAGGGCAGGCTACCGACGGCGCCGCGCGCGCGCGCGGGGTGGCGCTGCACGAGGCCTACGGCAGCATCGTCGCGCAGGTGGCGGAGGTATCGCTGGCGCCGGACAAGCGGGTGCGTGTGCACCGGGTGGTCTGCGTGATCGATTGCGGTACGGCGGTGAACCCGAACCTGATCCGGCAGCAACTGGAAAGTGCGATCATTTTTGGCCTGTCGGCCGCGCTGTACGAAGAAATCACGATCGACCATGGCCAGGTGCACCAGCGGAATTTCAAGGAATTTCCTGTCATCCACATCAACGACTGCCCGGCGATCGAAACCGACATCATGCCGAGCCAGGAACATCCGCGGGGCGTGGGCGAAACCGGCACGCCGCCGATTGCGCCGGCGGTGGCGAATGCCCTGTTTGCGCTGACCGGGCAGCGCCTGCGCGCATTGCCCTTGAAGTTTGCATGAGCTGCGGGAGAGAACCATGTTATCCCTGAACATCAACGGCAAGGCGGTGACCGTGCGGTCCGATCCGGACACGCCGCTGTTGTGGGTGCTGCGCTGCGAACTGGGGTTGACCGGCACCAAGTATGGCTGCGGCGTGGGCATTTGCGGCGCCTGCACGGTACAGATGAACGACGACCGGGGCTTCGCCTGTCAGCGCAAGGTCTCGTCGCTGGAAAAGACCAGGATCGTCACCATCGAAGGCTTGCGCGGCGCGCAGGCGCAAGCCTTGAAGGCTGCCTGGATCGATCTCGATGTGGTGCAGTGCGGGTACTGCCAGAGCGCACAGCTCATGGCTGCCAGCGCACTGCTGAAAAAAATCCCGAAGCCCAGCGATGCCGACATCGATGCGTTCATGTCCGGCATTGTCTGCCGCTGCGGCACCTATCCGCGGATCAGGGCGGCCATCCATCGGGCAGCCGGGCAGCCGCGCGCCTGAGGCACTGCCGCCTTGCGAGGGTATTTCCGGATAACGTGAACACAAAGCGCGGCCAAGACTTCAGCAAGCACCGTGGCTTGTACGCCGCCGCCGTGCTGGAGCCGCGCCGCATGCCGCCCGCGGCCCGCGAGACCTCGCCCTCCTGGCCGCTGGCGCGCTCCCATATGGCGTCCTGATCAACGCGGTGCTGACCGACCCCGGGCCCTTGAAGCTGGACGCGCCTGCGCTGCAGGTGGAGTTGCTGGCGGCGCTGTCGGCCTATCTCAATGTAAAGGCCGAGGGGGAATGACGAACCGGCTGATGGAGAAGTTGCCCGGCGCGCTGGTGCTGCGCTGGCAGTAACCCGCATTAACCAACACGGAGACCCCATGACGGACAATCCAGGCTGTGCCCACGCGGCCACGGCTGACTTTCATCGCCTGCTGGCGCGCGAACTGCCGGAGCACGACGAACAGGACTGGGAGGACGCGCAGCGCGGCTTTCTCGGCACCATCCCCGATGCCAGGGTCGCGCGCGCCAACGGCCACGGCGTGTGGAACCTGGAGGCGTACGGTTTCCTCGATGCCGGGCAGGCGCCGGATACCGTCAACCCGAGCCTGTGGCGGCAGGCGCGGCTGAACCGTATCCACGGGCTGTTCCAGGTCACGCCGCGTATCTTCCAGGTGCGGGGATTCGATATCGCCAACATCACCTTTATCGAAGGCGACACCGGCGTGATCGCGCTGGACGCGCTGACCTGCCCGGAGACTGCCGCCGCGGCGCTTGCGCTGTACCGGCAGCATCGCGGCAATCGCACGCTGCACACCGTGATCTACAGCCACAGCCATGCCGACCACTTCGGCGGGGTGGCGGGACTGGTGGACGAAGCCGACGTGCGCGCCGGACGGGTGCAGGTGATAGCGCCATCCGGCTTCATGCACCACGCCATTGCCGAGAACGTGATCGGCGGCGTGGCAATGGCGCGCCGCGCGCAGTTCCAGTTTGGCCATACGCTGGCCAAGGGGCCGGCGGCGCAGGTGGATGCGGGGCTGGGCAAGACCTTGCCGTTGGGACGCTCCACGCTGATCGCGCCGACGCTGTCGATCGAGGCGGAACACGAAGTCCACGTGATCGCGAAGGCCCGCCCCAGGCCAATCCGCAGGGGCCGCCGGCCAACGCCCTGATGCACGCCATGAGCAACGAACTGTTGTTCGACGCGCTGGCGGTGCGCATCCATGGCCAGCGTGCCGAAGGCATGGCGTGCCAGCTCGGCTGGCATTTCACCGAGAGCGGCGAGCAGTGGGTGAGCACCTTGTCCAACTGCGCGCTGAGCAGCCTGCAGGTGGAGGCGGCGTCCTCGGCGGACGTGGTCATCGAAACCACCCGCGACACGCTCGACGGGCTGTTGACGCGGCGCTGGACCGTTGCCGAGGCCATGGCCGAAGGCCGCCTCTCGCTGAGCGGCGCCGTATCGCTGCTGCCGCGCTTCATGGGCCTGCTGGACCAGTTCAGCGGCAGCTTCCCGGTGGTGGATGCGGCGCCGTGGCCCGACCGCTGAGCCGGCCACGCCCGTAAAGCAGCGCCGGCGGTGACACCGGCGCTTCGCCGGCGCAGGGGTGCCGGCTGCGGCAGACGGATTGAAGTGCCGCTTGCGGCATGCTGTGCCGGGCGGGGCGCCTTCCGCGTGATGGCTGCGAGGCTCGTCCGCGGCACCCGTGCCTTTGTCCATCAAGCTGCCCGTGCTGCATCGCGGGAAACCCCCTTCGACAAGGTATAATGCCGGTTTCCCGCCAGCACGGCGCCCCAACCAGCGGCGCCGGCCGGTAGCAGCCCCTACCTCCTGCCCTCCCGACCGCTCAGACCATGGCGCATTTCTCGTGCTTCCCCGGTGCATTGGCGCTTTCCGCCTTCCGCCAGCAACGCCTGCTCACCGCCCTCAAGCAGATCGACGCCGACATCGAGTCGGTGCACGGCCAGTTCCTGCATTTCGTCGACACCGACGTGCCGCTGTCCCAGGACGACAGCGCCCGCATCGGCGCGCTGCTGACCTACGGTGCGCCTTTCGAGGCACAGACCGAAGGCGACCGTTTCGTGGTGATCCCGCGTTTCGGCACGATTTCGCCGTGGGCCAGCAAGGCCACCGATATTGCGCATAACTGCGGCTTCGAGCACGTCCACCGCATCGAGCGTGGCATCGAGATCACCGTGGTGTGCAAGAAGGGCCTGCTGCGCGGGCGCAAGTCGCTGGACGCCGGCACCCGTGCCGCCGTGGCCGCCCACCTGTTCGATCGCATGACCGAATCCGTGGTGGCCTCGCGCGAGGACGCCGCCGGCCTGTTCCAGGAACTGCCCGCCAAGCCGCTGCGCTTCATCGATATCTCCGGTGGCCGCGCCGCGCTGGCGCAGGCCAATACCGAGATGGGCCTGGCGCTGTCGGAAGACGAGATCGATTACCTGGTGGACGCCTACGCCAGGCTGGAGCGCAACCCGACCGACGTCGAGCTGATGATGTTCGCGCAGGCCAACAGCGAGCACTGCCGCCACAAGATCTTCAACGCCACCTGGACCATCGACGGCGTGCAGYAGGATAAATCCCTGTTCGCCATGATCCGCAATACCCACCAGCTCAACCCGCAAGGGTCGATCGTGGCGTACTCGGACAACTCCGCGGTGATGGAAGGCGACGTGGCCGAGCGCTGGTTCCCGCGCGGCACCGGGCACAAGTACGGCCGCCATGAGGCGCTGACCCACACGCTGATGAAGGTGGAGACGCACAACCACCCGACCGCCATCTCGCCGTTCCCCGGCGCCTCCACCGGTGCCGGCGGCGAGATCCGTGACGAGGGCGCCACCGGACGTGGCGGCAAGCCCAAGGCGGGCCTGACCGGTTTCACGGTTTCCAACCTGATGCTGCCCGATGCCGTCGAAGGCTGGGAAAACGCGCGCGACGCGGCCCAGCCGGTGGCGCACCGCAACCCCGCCGACAAGCCCGGCGTGACCGGCAAGCCGGATCGCATCGCCTCGCCGCTGCAGATCATGACCGACGGCCCGCTTGGCGGCGCCGCGTTCAACAACGAGTTCGGCCGCGCCATCCTGGGTGRCTACTTCCGCGTCTACGAGCAAAACGTCGGCGGCACCGTGCGCGGCTATCACAAGCCGATCATGATCGCCGGCGGCATCGGCAATATCGACGCCGGCCACACGCACAAGAAGGACCTGCCCGCCGGCTCGCTGCTGATCCAGCTGGGCGGCCCRGGCATGCGCATCGGCATGGGCGGCAGCGCCGCCAGCTCGATGGCGACCGGCACCAACACCGCCGACCTGGACTTCGATTCGGTCCAGCGCGGCAACCCCGAGATGGAGCGGCGCGCGCAGGAAGTGATCAACGCCTGCTGGCAACTCGGCGACGACAACCCCATCCTGTCGATCCATGACGTGGGCGCGGGCGGCATTTCCAATGCCTTCCCCGAACTGGTGGACGGCGCCGGCCGCGGCGCGCGTTTCGACCTGCGCCAGGTGCACCTGGAAGAGTCCGGCATGAGCCCGGCCGAGATCTGGTGCAACGAGTCGCAGGAACGCTATGTGATGGCGGTGGCGCCGGAATCCTTCCCGCTGTTCCAGGCCATGTGCCAGCGCGAGCGCTCGCCGTTCGCGGTGGTGGGCATCGCCACCGAGGAGAAGCAGCTGCAGCTGGTCGACGCCCATGTCGACGCCGCGCTCAAGGAACACCATGCCGTGAACATGCCGATGGACGTGCTGCTGGGCAAGCCGCCGCGCATGCACCGCGACGTCAGGCATGTGGAGCAAAGCCTGCCGCCGGTGGACGTGACCGGCATCGCGCTGGACAAGGCCGTGCGCGACGTGCTGCGCCACCCCACCGTGGCCAGCAAGTCCTTCCTGATCACCATCGGCGACCGTACCGTGGGCGGCATGAACGCGCGCGACCAGATGGTCGGCCCCTGGCAGGTGCCGGTGGCCGACGTGGCCGTGACCACGCTCGATTACAAGGGCCGCACCGGCGAAGCCATGACAATGGGCGAGCGCACGCCGCTGGCCGTGATCAACGCTCCGGCCTCCGGCCGCATGGCCATCGGCGAGGCACTGACCAACCTGGCCGCCGCGCCGGTCAAGGACCTGGGCAAGGTGAAGCTGTCGGCCAACTGGATGGCGGCCTGCGGCGTGGAAGGCGAGGACGCCAAGCTGTATGACACCGTGCACGCCGTCGGCATGGAGCTGTGCCCGGCGCTGGGCATCAGCATCCCGGTGGGCAAGGATTCGCTGTCCATGCGCACCAAGTGGCAGGACAACGGCGCCGACAAGGAAGTGGTCGCGCCAGTCTCGCTGATCATCTCGGCGTTTGCCGCCGTGGACGACACCGACCGGACCCTGACCCCGCAACTGCGCACCGATGCCGGCGACAGCGTGCTGATCGCCATCGACCTCGGCCGCGGCAAGAACCGCCTGGGCGGCAGCATCCTGGCCCAGGTGACGCAGCAGGTAGGCGACACCGCGCCGGACGTGGACAACGCCGAAGACCTGAAGAACTTCTTCAACGTGATCCAGCGCCTGAACCGCGAGGGCAAGCTGCTGGCCTACCACGACCGTTCCGACGGCGGCTTCCTGGCTGCCCTGGCGGAAATGGCCTTTGCCGGCCATTGCGGCCTGTCGCTCAACGTCGACATGCTGGCGCTGGACCCGGTCCAGGAGCAGGACTTCGGCGACGCCAAGAACTGGGCCCAGCAAATCTCCGGCCGCCGGGACGAGCAGACCCTGCGCGCGCTGTTCTCGGAGGAACTCGGCGCGGTGATCCAGGTACGCCAGGAAGAGCGCGATGCCGTGTTCGCCGTGCTGCGCGAGGTTGGCCTGTCGGCATGCAGCCACGTAGTGGGCAAGCCCAACACCACCGACCAGATCGAGATCTACCGCGACGCCAAGAAGGTGTTCGGCGCCGCGCGCGGCGAACTGCAGCGCACCTGGAGCGAAGTCAGCTGGCGCATCGCGCGCCTGCGCGACAACCCCGCCTGCGCCGATAGCGAATACGACCGCCTGCTCGACGCGGCGGACCCCGGCATCTCGCCGGTACTGACCTTCGATCCGGCGGAAGACATTGCTGCGCCGTTCGTGGCAACCGGTGCGCGTCCGCGCGTGGCGATCCTGCGCGAGCAGGGCGTCAACTCGCAGATCGAGATGGCCTACAGCATGGACCGCGCGGGCTTCGACACGCACGACGTGCATATGAGCGACCTGATCGCGGGCCGCGCCAACCTGGCCGAGTTCTCCGGCTTCGTGGCCTGCGGCGGCTTCAGCTACGGCGACGTGCTGGGCGCTGGCGAAGGCTGGGCCAAGACGATCCTGTTCAACGCGCAGATGGCCGAGCAGTTTGCAGCCTTCTTCAACCGCCAGGATACGTTCGCGCTGGGCGTGTGCAATGGCTGCCAGATGATGAGCAACCTCGCCCCGATCATCCCGGGCGCGGGCGCCTGGCCCAAGTTCACGCGTAATCAGTCGGAACAGTACGAAGCGCGCTACGTCACCGTGGAAGTGCAGTCCTCGCCGTCGATCTTCTTCGCCGGCATGGAAGGCAGCCGCATCCCCATCGTGGTGGCGCACGGCGAAGGCTTTGCCGACTTCTCGCAGCAAGGCGACAAGAGCCAGGCCCAGGTGGCGCTGCGTTTCGTGGACAACCTCGGCGCACCCACCCAGACCTATCCGCTGAACCCGAACGGCTCGCCGGACGGCATTACCTCGGTGACCACCACGGATGGCCGCTTCACCGTGCTGATGCCGCACCCGGAGCGCGTGTTCCGCACCGCCACCATGAGTTGGGCGCCGGATGCCTGGAAGCAGGTGGCGGATGGCGGCAGCCCGTGGATGCGCATGTTCCGCAACGCGCGGAAGTGGGTGGGTTGAGCGGCTTGCCGCTGGCTCGCTGGTAAAAGGGAAAAGCCCGCTTCAAGCGGGCTTTTTCTTTTGCTAACGGGCGTGCATGGCGAAGACGGGGGCAAAAGGAGCAGATTCCGGTCACGCCACCATCTGCGTACTCCAGGCCTGATACACGTAATACAACGGCCGCTGCGGATCCGATAGTTTTGCGCGAGCCGGTGCCGCGCCCCGGAGCTGCATGGTGACCAGCACCATGCGTGCCGCCTTGACGGCCGAATAGCGGTCGCGCAGCGGCAGCATCGGCAGCACGGACCGCCATTCCGGTGGCAGGCCATCGTGGCTGAAGGTGCCGAGCGCGCAGTAGCCCCAACCCTCGGAGGTGAGGTGCCAGAGTTGCCGGTAGGCGCTGCCTGAAGCCATGGACTCGCTCTTTCCCATGCCGTCGCCCGCGGCGGGAGATCACGCGGGTGAGGGCAATGCAGTGTGCGCGCCAGCCATGCGGCGGGCGGCGCATTCCCCCTGATCTTACTCAGGTGTCGGCATGGAGGGAATGCCCGTGGCCCGGGCTTGGTGGTATGCGGCACATGCGCGTTGCCGCGGGATCACATGGCAGGCAAGGGAATGACGCCTGGTGTGATCCCGGAGTACCGCATCATCCATGTGGCTCATCGGTGTCTGCGAGAGATTGGCAGTACATCACCTGCGGTACGTCGCATGAGCCAGGGCGCGTCTGGCGGCCGGCGTTTGCTGCCAGCTTGAATGCCGGCAGAAGCCGGCCGGACCGGCGATCCTGGTTTTTCAGGGCGGACGCTTTGGTCGCATTCGCCGATGGGCCCGGCCATTGTTAGTGCCAGCCGGCCACTACACCCACTACACCAGGCCATCCAGCAAATCCGGCCCGAACACTTCCCGATGCACCCGCTCAGCCTTCACTCCCCGCGCGTGCAACGCTGCCCGCTGCGCCTGCATGAACGGCAGCGGCCCACACAGGTAAAAGTCAGCATCCGCAAGATCGTCGTCCGCCAGGATCACGTCGATATCCATGCGGCCGGGCAGGGCGGGTTGCGCGAGGAATTCAGCGGGCTCCGCCGACTCCAGGAAGAAATGCGTCCGCAGCTTCGGCAGTTTCCGCGCCGCGTGCGTGACATCCTTCAGGTGGGCCACATGCGAGACCTTGCGCGCCGCATGGCCGAACACCACCTTGCGCGAAGGATTGCGTTTCGCCACGGCATTCAGCGCGGAGATCATGGGCGTGACACCGACGCCGGCGGAGAGCAGCACGATGGGCGTGGCCGGCTCAATGCGCGGCGCGAAGTCGCCGAAGGGCTGGCTGACCATCAGCACGTCGCCAGGGCGGGCGTTGTCATGGAGCCAGTTGGACACGGCGCCGGCGGGCAGGGTGTCGCCGTTGCCGCTGTCGCGCTTTACCGAGATGCGCCAGGTCTTTCCGTTGGGCGCGTCCGACAGGCTGTACTGACGTTGCTGGAAGGCGCCGGGTGCCAGTTCGACCACGACCGAGATGTACTGGCCCGGCAGGAAATCTGCCAGCGTGGTGCCGCCGACGGCTTCGAGCGTGAAGGCGGTGATGTCGGCGCTTTGTTCTTCGCGGGCAACGATCCGCACGGGCTGGCGGTGGTCCGGGCCGGTCTGCGCGCGCTCGTAGAGGCGCGTTTCCGCGGCGATCAGTTCGGCGGCCAGCAACCAGTAGGCTTCATCCCACGCGGCTACCAGTGCCGGGGTGGCGGCGTCGCCGAGCACTTCGCCGATGGCGCCGAGCAGGTGGCGGGCAACGATGGCGTAGTGGCTGGGCTTGATGCCGACCGAGGCGTGCTTGTGGACGATGCGGTTGACAACCGGGGCCAGGGCGCTGTTGTCGCCGTAGTTGGCGGCGTAGGCAAAGACTGCGGAGGCGAGCGATTGCTGCTGCGAACCGTTGGCTTGGTTGCCCATGTTGAACAGGTTGGTCAACTCGGGCCGATCGGCAAACATGTTGCGGTAGAAGGTCTGGGTGATGGCCAGGCCATGTTCCCGCAGGACGGGGACGCTTGCGTCGATCAGTGGTCTCGATTTTTCAGACAGCACGACAACCTCCAAAGATGTACGATAGATGCAACAAAACAGCGAAAAAATGCCGCGGCATTCCGCGGTGGCGGCGTGCGATGTGGTTGCGACGCCTTGGGAAGGATTTTATTAAACATGCATTTGTAATGCAACATAAAGTTTGTGGCGGTGCGGAAAGATGCATCCGGGGGCCATGTTAGACTGCGGCGGCGTTGCGCAAAGCAGCGCTGCGCCTGCCGCAGAGCCATCCTGGCTGCCACGCATACCATCACCGCCGCAAGCCGGACCCAAGCCATGAGACTGACTGACTACACCGACTACAGTCTGCGGACCCTGATCTATGTCGCGGTCCACCCAGGCGAGCTTGTGACCATCCAGCGCATCGCGGATGCGTTCGGCATTCCCAAGAACCACCTGATCAAGATTGTGCAGAAGCTTGGCCAGGCCGGCTTCCTGCACACGGTGCGCGGGCGCGCCGGCGGCATCGAGCTGGGCCGGCCGGCGGCGCAGATCAATGTGGGCGAGGTGATCCGCACCATGGAGTCGGATTTCCACCTGGTGGAGTGCTTCCTGGGGGATGACAACCATTGCGTGATCACGCGCGTGTGCGGCTTGCGGGGCGTGCTTGCCGCCGCGCTGCGGGCATATTTCGAGGTGCTGGATGCCTACAGCCTGCAGGATCTGGTGGAGAAGCCCGCGGCGCTGAGCCGCGCGCTTGGACAGGACGGGGCGGCCACCATGGTGGGGATTCCCGTGAAGAGCGTGATGCGCAAGGCCAGGCCTGCCCGGGCAGCGCCAGGCGATGCAGGTGAGCAGTAAGTAGCCGGGACCCCGAAGCGGAGGCCTGCACTGGTTACCCGAAATGGCGCCGTAGTGGCTATTGTCTGCGCCCGCTGGCGGCTCTAGTCTGCCGTATGCGGCCAGCCGTCCGGCAGGGCCGGCAGGGGAGATCGGGATGACATTGCGGCTCGACAGCCACCGGGCCAACCGGCTCAGCACCGAACTATTGATTCGCCTGGACAGGCGCAACCAGCGCTACCGGCTTGAGCATTCGCTGGTGGATCTGGTGCGCCTGCGTGTGTCGCAGGTCAACGGCTGTCCATATTGCATCGACCTGCATTCGGCGCGGGCGCGCAAGGACGGCGAAATGGCGGCGCGGATCGATATGCTGGAAGTCTGGCGTGAGACGCCGCTGTACACCGACCGTGAGCGGGCGGCGCTGGCGTGGGCCGAGGCGGTGACGGACATCGCCGGCACGCATGTGCCGGATGCCGTCTGGGAGGCGGTACGGCCGTATTTTTCGGAGCGGGAGATCGTGGACCTGACCTTGCTGGTCACGGCGGTCAATAGTCTTAACCGCTTCGGCATCGCGTTTCGCCGGTCTCCCGTCTAGGAGCCGGGAGCCGGGACACTGCCATGCGCGGGGTCTGGAACGGGCATGCCGGCAGGCCCACGCCCGCAGGTCCTGGCCGCCAGCTTATCGGGGCAGCGGCTGCTTGATTGGATCGCCTTCGGCGGCGATGCCAAACACCAGTAGTCTGGCCGGCTTGGTCTTGCTGGCGTTGCGGGTGACGAGATGCCGCGCGCCGGGCGCTTCGTACCAGCTCTGGCCCTTGCCATAGGTCCTTTCGGGCTCGCCGCCGAGTTGCGATACCACGGTACCTTCCAGTACATAGGCAAAGATCGATCCGGGGTGGACATGGGGCTCGGACTCCTGGCCGGGTGCGAATGTCACTGTTGCCAGCAGGACGTTCTTGCCCGCGGCCTCAGGGATCGGCTGTTTCATCAGCGGCTGCACGCTTTCCTCTGACTTACCGGGTTGTCCGTCAGGCGTATGGGCAAGGGCACTGCCCGCGCCCGGCAACGCCAGCACGGCCGACACTACTGTCGCAATCGCCAGGCGGGACACGGCCCGTCCAATCTGCAATCGGCTCATCGTCATTGTCTCCCCTGGCTCAGGCCGGCGTCTTGCGGAACGAGATGGCGAAGCGGTTCCAGCTATTGATCGCGGAGATCAGCAGCGTCAGGTCGACCAGCTCGGCGTCGCTGAAGTGCGGGCGGACGGCTTCCCAGGCGGCGTCGGGCACGTGGTCCTGCGCGACCAACGTGACTGCCTCGGTCCAGGCCAGCGCGGCTTGCTCGCGCGCGGAGAAGAAGGGCGTTTCGCGCCAGACCGACAGGGTGGCCAGGCGGCGGTCGTCTTCGCCGCCCTTGCGCGCGTCGGTGGTGTGCAAGTCGATGCAATAGGCGCAGCCGTTGATTTGCGAAGCCCGCAGGCGCACCAGTTCCACCAGCGGCTGTTCCAGTCCGCTCTTGCCGATGCGTTCCTCCAGCCCGATCAGCGCCTTGATGGTGGCGGGGCTGGCTTTGTAGAAGTCGAGACGTTGTTCCATGGTTTGCTCCTGGTTTGCGCCGCCGGGTTGGCTGCGCGACAGGAACAAGATTAGGACGGCAACTGGTTATAAAAAATAGCCACTTTTTTGTAATTTAAGGTAGCCAGTGATGGCCATCCATCGCCCCGGCCAGTTTTTCCATGCCGGCGTGAATGTCGGCCACGCCGATGCCGCCATAGCCAAACAGGATCCCGGGTGTTGGCCGTTGCCCTGCGTACATGCCGGAGATGCCGTACAGGCCGATGGATGCGGCGGCGGCACGTGCGATCAGCGCCTGCTCATCCTGCTCCGTCTTCAGCCGGGCAACCAGGTGGATGCCGGCGGCCGGCGCGAGCGCCGTGAACCAGCGGCTCAGCGGGCCGTCCAGGTGCGCAAGCAGCGCGGTCCGGCGCGCGGCATATTCCTTGTGCATGCGCCGCAGATGCTTGCCGAAATAGCCGTCGAGCATGAACTTGGCGAGGGCGGTCTGCGTCATGGTGCAGCTATGCCAGTCGCCGACCTGCTTGGCGCGGCGTACCGCTGTGGCCAACGGTGCCGGGGGGATCACGTAGCCAATGCGCAGTTCGGGAAAGATCGTCTTGGAGAAGGTGCCCACGTACGCCACCACGCCGGTCTTGTCCAGGCTCTTGAGCGACTCCATCGGGCGGCCCATGAAGCGGAATTCACCGTCGTAGTCGTCTTCCAGCAGCAGCGCACCGCGGCGTTGCGCCCATTCCAGCAGCGCGACGCGGCGCTCAATGCTCATGGCCATGCCCAGCGGGAACTGGTGCGAGGGCGTGACGTAGACAATGCGTGCGTTGCCGGGCAGGGCGTCCACCACCAGCCCCTCGGCATCGACCGGGACGTGCGCCACCTGCGCGCCGAGCGCGGAAAATGCGATGCGCGCGGGCGGGTAGCCGGGATCTTCCACCGCCACCACATCGCCTGGGCGGATCACGACCCGTGCCATCAGGTCGATCGCCTGCTGCGCGCCTTGCGTCACGATGACGTCCTGCCAGTTGCTGGCCACGGCGCGGCTGAAAGCCAGGTAGCGCGAGACCGCCAGGCGCAGCTCCTGCTCCCCGGCGGGATCCCGGTAGGTGCCGCGTCCGCGGGCCTGCATGCGCAGCGCGTGGCTCACGCAACTGCGCCATTTATCGAAGGGAAACAAGGCCTTGTCTGTGATGCCGCCCACGAAGTCGAACGCGGGCGCCGCGCCGGGCGCCGTCATCGGCAAGGCGTCCGGCAACGTCTCCCAGATCGAGCCGGAGCCGGGACTCGGGGAGACCGGTGCCGGCGCCGGTGCCAGGCGGGTCATCTCGTGCGCCACGAAGGTGCCGTCGCCGGCGCGCGAGCGCAGGTAGCCCTCGGCAATCAACCGCTCGAACACATCGAGCGTGGTCTTGCGCGAGATGCCGAGCTGCGTGGCGAGGTCGCGGGTAGACGGCAGTCTCTCGCCCGGCGCCAGCCGTCCGTCGACGATACCCGCGCGCAACTGGCGATAAAGCTGGCCGGCCAGGCCCTGCCGGCCGTGAATAGTCAAATGGACGTCCATTTGCTGGCTACCTGAGACGGAGAAAAGTTCATTGATTTTAGTAGCCGCTCATGCCATCGGTGAAGGGGCGCTGGAGGGGGGCTTGGCCCGGGCCCTGGCCGCTCAGCCGTCCCGCCCGTCGGCGCGTGGCCTGGTCAGGTAGGGCGTGTATTTCACCAGGTAAAGCAAGAACGCCGCCATCCACAGCGCAGCGGCCCCGGCTATCCAGAACGGCTTGTATTGCGGCAGCAATAGCGGCCCCAGGACGCGGAAGAGGGCAGCCGTGCCGATGCACGCATAAGCCGCTTTCTCCATCTGGCCGGCCTCCAGCTTGCGGCCCGTATGGCCCAGCGCGGTGCGCGTGATCATCCCCAGGATGGCGCAACCGATCGCGCCCACGGTGAGCGCGTGCAAGGCCGTCGAGCGGTCGGCCCAGCCAAGTGCGGCGGCCGCCAGCAAGAGCAGGCCCAGCGGCAGGCAGCCGTAGGCGAGGTGCAGGATGGCGATCAGGGGCTTGCCTGCCGTGCGCCGCGAGCTCCAGCCGCCCAGTCGCACGGCTTGCGCCAGCGCGGCCAGCAGCGCGATCGCGGCGGTGGCCATGCCGCGCGGCGCCAGCGTGCAGGCGGTCATCGCGGCCAGCGTCAGCGCCACAACGCTGCGCTCGATAGCCGCCGAGCGCCGGATGCGTACCCCTGGGACCGTGTTGGCGGTGAACATCGGGATCACGCGCCCGCCGATCACGGTAATGAAGATGACGATCAGCCCGATCCCCGCATCGGCGCTTTGCAGCGCGAGCAGCACGGCGCCGTTGGCCAGCGCCACATGGAACACCGCATTCAGCGCCCACAGCAGGAACAACGCGGCGGCAAGCCCGTAGTTGCGCGTACTGCCGGCGCGAACCAGYACGCGCAGGAAGCTGGCCGCGCAAAGCAGCAGGAAGGCCAGGTCCAGCCCCGCCGCAACGGCTGCCGGCCCGGTCCACATCAGCACGCGCGCCGCTAGCCAGACGGCAGCGAGGCAGGCCAGCAAGCCGCCCTGCGGTGTTTGCAGGCCTGTCCAGTTCTTGCCGGCAGTGAACAGGAAGCCGACCACGATCGCGGCGGCAAAGCCGAACACCATCTCGTGCGCGTGCCACAGCATGCCGCCCATGGCCGGCTGCGCACCGGCATGGGGCCACCAGCCCAGGTAGATCGCGGTCCAGACGCCAACGGCCACCACGGCAAAGGCGGCCGCCAGCAGGTAGAACGGCCGGAACGCCAGCGCAAGGACGGGATGGCCGTGATAGCGCGTGGTGGCGTGGCTTGCCGGTGGCTGGTTTTGCGCAAGGGGCAGCATGGTTCGGCTCTCAATGTGTCGGGTGGAATTCGGGATGCGGCAGCCGCCAAGGCGGTGTCGCAGCGGCCTCGCTTGCCAACCGGCGTTACCGGTGTTACCGGCGCTTCATATCGTGCGGCGCAGCAACCTGATAACGATTCTATAAAACAAGCATTTTAAATGCAACATAAAGACCGATGGCGAGGCTCGGATCCGGCATGACAATTTGCCGCTATGCCGATAGCGACCGGGCGCTGGCGGAGCCCGTGCTTGGCAATCTGGAACGTATGCGCGCGCTGCGCTCTGATCCTGTGTCCTTCGATCCCGCGGCGGCAGAGCGGACCTTCAGCTTTTTCATCATCGCTGCGGGCGTGGCGCAGATGTTGCCGCCCATCATCTACCACCTGGCGGGCGCGGTCGGAATGCCTTGCCGCAACGYGGGCGGCACCAGCGTCAAGGTGTCCACGGTGGTGGTGTAGCCCGAGCGAATGAAGAACACCACTGCAAAACCGGCGAAGGCCAGGGTAGCAGCACGCGCATCGGGGCACGGCATGATTTTGCCCGGCACCGGCGCAAGGAAATTGTCGCGCGCTTTTAAATAATTAAAAATGATGCGCTCAGGCGGCCGAGAATTTGCCGAGCAGGCGGATGAACTCGTCGAACTCGCTCTTGGTGAAATCCTTCAGGCGCGCATTCAGCACCTCGGGGGCGATCTCCGGGATCTGTTCGGCAACGCCATGGCCCTTGGCGGTCAGCTCCAGGTTGACCACGCGGCGGTCGTCCACGCTGCGCGAGCGGGTCAGCAGGCCCTTGTGCTCCAGCTTGTCGAGCATGCGGGTCATCAGGCCGGTGTCGATCACCAGCAGCTTGCTGAGTTCGAACGGGGTGGTGGCGACGCCTCGGGACAGCGACAGCAGGATGCCCATCTGCTGGGCGGTGATATCCAGTTCCTTGAGGGCGGCGTCCATTTCCATCAGCACAAGGTTGCGGGCCTTGTTGAGGAAGAACCCCACGCTCTGCGTGAGGCGAAAGTTCTCTCTGGTGTAGTGCTTCATGGGCGCCTCCTGTTTGCTGGATGGATGTTATTTGATAAGTCAGATAAATTCAAGGTCAGAATCTACGGATTTTCAGTGAGCCGCCGGGGCGGGAGTGAGGGCGAGGAACGGGCCGCTTCCGGTAGCTAGCCACCCAGTCCGCGGTTCRCAAAATACCGGGCCGGCGAGTCGCCAAAAGCACGGCGGAACATGGCGATGAAGTTGCTCGGCGTGGCGTAGCCCAGGGTCTCGGCCACAGCGGCCACGGCTTCGCCGCGTGCGAGCCGTTCCAGCGCCAGGGTCAGGCGAGCCTGCTGGCGCCAATGGGCAAAGCTCAGGCCAGTCTCTCCAAGGAACAGGCGGGATAGCGTACGCGGCGACATGCCCGCCCAGTCTGCCCACTCCACCAGGCTGCGATGGTCATCCGGGCATCCCAGGATGGYATTGCTGATCCGCAGCGCGCGCCGGTCGGTTGGCAAGGGCAGATGCAGGGGCTCGCGCGGCGCCTGCCGGATCTCGTCGAGCAGTACCGCGGCAATGCGCTCCTGCGCAGGATCCGGCGCGAAAGGCGAGGGCCAGGACGCAGCACGGCTGATCAGCGCGCGCATCAGTTCGCTGGTTCCCAATACGCAAGGCAGGCGCGGCAGGTCCTGCGCCGCGGAGGGGGCAATCCACACGTTCCAGCCGCCCAGCACGCCGCTGATGGTGACGCGATGCGTCTCGCCCGGCGGCATCCAGCCAGCGCGCTGGGCGGGCAGCAGCCAGGAGCCGTGGCGGGTGCGGACATGCACCAGGCCGTTGTCGATGCAGAACAACTGGCCGCGCACGTGGCTATGCCAGTCCAGCTCACGCGTGCCAAGCCGGAATTCGTTGTCGGTCCTGTCGGCACCGCGCATGGCGATCAGGGCAGGGCCGCCCGCTTGCTCGCTCGAGTCGGCAAAGGAGGCGAGCAGGGTCTGGGTTTCCGCCTGCAGGGACGCGTCGTCAGCGTTAGGGACCGCAGGATGGGCTGGGCGGGAAGGCATGGCCGGAATTCAATATTTTTAGGCGTGATAACGTTATCGAGTCTACCCGCTTCCACTGGATACTGCATGCGAGGCGCCTTATTCAACGCGTCAACTTTTACCCGCAGCGCAGGAGAGCGACATGCAAGCACAGGCTTCCAGCTTCCACATCTACGACGTATCGAACTTCCCCCTCGTGGTCGGCCGCGCCGAAGCCATGCTGCCAGGCTACGCCGCCCGGTGGCGCGACGAGATGACGGCCCTGGTCGGGCAGGACCGGGTCTTTGTGCTGATCCATGCCGCGCGGGGCGAAGAAGCGCACGAGGACCGCAAGCAACGCGCGCTATGGCTCAAACAGCACAAGGCGCCACTCGGGAGAAGCTGCAGGGCGCTGATCCATATCGAACCCGACCCGGACAAGCGGGCGGCAATGGCCGAGCAGGCGCAGATGGCGGTCAAGGCCTTTGGCGTGCCCGTGGCGATGGCCGCCACCATGGCGGAAGCGCTGGCGCTGGGCAACGATGCCCTGGCTGCCACGACCACGGCGAATGCGGTTGCCGGAGTGCAAGATGGCCCCGCGCGCTGAACGCCGGGCGGGCGCTGTGGCGGCGCAGCGCGCCTTGATGGCGAGGCCCATGCACATCACCATCGTCGGCGCCGGCCTGGGCGGCTTGTGCCTGGCGCAAGGGCTCAGGAGGCATGGCATCGCCTTCGATGTCTACGAGCGCGATGCGGCACTGGCCAGCCGCACGCAGGGCTACCGCATCCGCATCGATCATCGGGGCCAGCAAGCCTTGAAGGCCTGCTTGCCGGCAGACCTTTTCGCCTTGTTCAAGGCAACCGGCGCGATGCCCGTGGAGGGCGTCAATGTGGTTGACACAGGGCTCGATGCCGTGACCGGAATGTGGGTGGAGTCGTGGCGGCGGGCCGGGAACGAAGGCGCTGGAAATGTTGAAGAGGACGACCTGAGCGTGAACCGCCAGACGCTGCGCGAAGTCCTGCTGTGCGGCATCGAGGACCGTGTGCATTTCGGCAAGGCGTGCGTGCGTTACCGGGAGTGCGAAGACGGGCGCGTGGCCGCCGTGTTTGCGGATGGTTCATCCGCCGTCTCGGACGTGCTGGTGGCGGCGGATGGCGTCAATTCCCAGGTGCGCCGGCGCCGTTTGCCGGGCGCCACCCCGGCGGATACCGGGTGCGCCTGCCTCTATGGCAAGACTTGCCCGACGCCTGCCGCGCTGGCGCGGATCTCCGGCGTGCTGCGGGACAGGACTTCTATCGTCTTCGGCGATGGCCTCGCGGTCATCATCGATCCGATGCGGTTCCGGCCGCAGTCCACGGGCTACCGCCTGGGCGAGTGCGAGGACTATCTCTACTGGGCCATCGTCGGCGCCCGCGAGAGCCTTGGCATCGGCTGGGAGGGTGGCGATGCGTTGCGCCAGGACGAACTCGCCGCGCGCATCGAGCGCGTCACGGCAGACTGGCACAGCGGGCTGCGGGCGCTGTTCCAGCTGGGCGATCGCGCCTCGCTGGCCATGCTGCCCGTCAGGACGGCAGACGTGCCGCCGGCCTGGCCGACCAATGCGGTCACGGTGCTGGGGGATGCCATCCATGCGATGAGTCCCGCAGGTGGCCTGGGGGCGAATGCGGCGCTGCACGATGCCTACCTGCTGGCGCGGCAACTGGGCGAGGCCGCCGCCGGCCACTGTTCGCTGCGCGCGGCCATCGGCAGTTACGAAACCGCCATGCGGGAACACAGTTCGCACGCCATCCTGGCTTCGCAGCGCGGTACGGAAATCTTGCTTGGCTACGGGGGCCGGCCCCATGCGCCCAAGCGCGTCCTGGCTGGCTAGGCGCCACGGCTTGCGGGGCGGCAATCGGAATCGTGCCGACGCCGTTCCTGCATGGTGACGCCGACCAGATCGTGCCGATCGGGGCGGCGGCCATGCTGGCCTCCAGGCTGGTCAGAAACGCGACGCTGAAGGTCTGCCCGGGCGCATCGCATGGGATGTGCGCGGTCAACGCAGAGCAGGTCAATGCAGACTTGCTTGCCTTTTTGCAGGGGTTGCACGGATGAAGCCGCGACAGGCATAAGTGCAGGCCGCGCGGCTAGGGGAGGAGGCCGCGCGGGTTCGCTGCGGTAGGCGCGCCATGGTGGATATGCGTTGCCGCTTGCGGAGCGGCAACGCGGATGCCAATTACTTGGAAGACTTCGCGCCGTCCGTATAGGGGTCGGCCTTGCCGGCCTTCGCGCCGTCCGTATAGGGATCGGCCTTGCCAGCCTTGGCACCGTCGGTGTACGGGTCGGGCTTGGCCTGGTTGGCATTCAGGTCCATCTGGGTGGATTGCTTGGCGCCATCCGTGTATGGATCGAACTTGCCGGATTTCGCGCCGTCCGTATAGGGGTCGGCCTTGCCTGCCTTGGCGCCGTCGGTGTACGGGTCGAACTTCTTTTGCTGGGCATAGCTCAAGCCTGAAGCCGTCGCGGCGGCGATAAGTAACGTCATCGTGAGGACTTTGCGCATCTCTTGCTCCGGTGGTAGCGAGGACCCTGTACTGCATCCCGCAAATATCATCGTAGGAGTGATTTCATGCTGCCTGAAGTAAAACGTTGTAAATCCTTGTTGCTGGCATTTCGGCGATTCCCTTTTGGGCCGGAGGGTGCGGGCACACGTTGATGGACGTGCAAATCCTGCTCGACCAGAAAGAACGAAGGCTTCCAAAGCGTACCGATTCGATTCCGCCCCAGCGCGGATCCTCAAAGTGAATGGAGAACATCATGACCTCGAACCTCTTCGCCAAGACCCTGATCACCGCCGCCGCCCTTGCCGCCGCCTTCGTTGCCGGCACCGCGCAGGCCTCGGGCCCGAAGGACAGCAGCTTCGCCGGCGACAAGTACGGCTATGTGTTCCGCAGCGCCACGCCCGACGCGTTCACCGACGGCGCGCGTAGCGGCAAGGCCGACCCGTTCACCGACGGCGCCCGCGTAGGCAAGGCTGACCCGTACACCGACGGCGCCCGTATCGTCGCCGGCCTGGACCGCACCGGTGTGTCGGCTTCCCCGGCCCGCAGCGTGGATGGCTATACCGATGGCGCCCGCAGCGGCAAGTTCGACCCGTTCACCGAAGGTGCCCGCGTCGGCAAGGCTGATCCGTACACCGACGGCGCCCGTATCGTCGCCGGCCTGGACCGTACCGGCGTGTCGGCTTCCCCGGCCCGCAGCGTGGATGCCTATACCGATGGCGCCCGTAGCGGCAAGTTCGACCCGTTCACCGAAGGTGCCCGTGTCGGCAAGTTCGACCCGTACACCGACGGCGCCCGCATCGTCGCTGGCCTGGACCGTACCGGCGTGTCGGCTTCCCCGGCCCGTAGCGTCGATGCCTACACGGATGGCGCCCGTACCGGCAAGTTCGATGTATTCACCGAAGGCGCCAACGCCTGAACGCGATGCCGTGAAGTGAATCAACCTGTCAGCCAATGAGTCTGGTGGTGCATGCAAAGAGCCGGTAGCACCGGCTTTTTGCCATTGATACCGGGAACAACCTCCGGCCAGGGCACCGCCAACGCTTCCCGAGGGTCCGCCGAAAGGTGGATGTATGCCATATGACCACCCAATCCGTACGCGAACAACTGCTTGAGCACACCCTGGTGCTGGTGCGGCAGCGGGGCTTCAATGGCTTCAGCTATCGGGACCTCGCCGAGAAGGTGGGGGTCAAGACCTCCAGCATCCATTACTACTTCCCCTCCAAGGAGGACCTGCTGACGGCGGCGGTGACGGAATACAGCGCGCGCATCTCCGGGTATGTGCGCGACATCGACACCAGCCTGCCCGTGGCCGAACAGGCTCGCGCGTATCTGAGGCCCTGGCAAGCTACGGCGGGCGGTGACGCGATCTGCCTGGTCGGCATGCTTTCCACGGAAACCTTGCTGCTGCCCGAGGCGGTGCATCGCATCCTCAAGGATTTCTATCGGCTGAATGAAAGCTGGCTCACCCGCTTGCTCGAAAGCGTGCCGCGGAACGGGCGGGCTACGCAGAGCCATGCCATGCCATTGCCTCCTCAGTCGATGGCGCAAGCGGTCTTCGGCGCCCTGCAGAACGGGCTGGTGGTGGCGCGCCTGTTCGGCGCCCCCCAGCGTATCGAAGCCGCGTCGGATCTGCTGATGGCGTCCGTTGCCGCCTAAGCGGTCAGTTGGCGCCGCCGGTTCAGCCAGAGCGGCACGGCACCGGCGGCGATGCCGCCCAGGGCAACCACGCGCGTGGCCAGGTCGAAACTCGGGATGCTGTAAAGCGCGATAAACCACAGGAACGCTGCGCTGCCGGCCGGCCAGAGCACCCGCAACAACAGCCTGGCCGGCGTGCGTGCGGCATGGTGCAGGGAGTGCCAGGCGCAGGCGAATCCTGCCAGTCCGTAATAGAATGCCACCTGGAAGCCGATGGCGTTGACCGAGTCCTGGATGATCTGGCCCACGCTGCTGAAGCCCGCGGACAGGGCCAGCAACAGCAAGCCGAACGATGCAATCGCGGTTGTCGCCACCCACGGCGTGCGCCAGGTGCGATGCAATGCGGCATAGCGCGGGTGCAGCAAGCCATCGCGGCCTTTGGCGTAAAGGGTGCGGGTGAACTGCAGGATCGAGGTTTCCAGCGTACCCACGGTGCTGAGCATGACGGCCAGTACGGCCAGGTAGTCCCACGGGCGCGGCAAGAGCCGGGCGGCGAGGGCGAACACGGTATTGGTGCCGGCACGGCGAATCTCCTCGTCGCTCAGCACCGCCAGGCTGGCGACGACGAAGGCCAGGAACAGCGCAAGGACGATGAGCATGGAAAGCACGGCCCCGTGTCCGGGCGCGTGTTCGGGATCGCGTGTTTCCTCTGTCAGGTTGGCCGTCACGTCCCAGCCCCAGAAGAAGAACAGCGCCACCAGCGCGCCGTTGGCAAACAGTTGCGGCGTAAAGCCGGTTGGCGATAACCATGACAGCGAGATCGGATGCGCAAGCGGCAACGGCGCCCGCAGCAGGGCTGCGAGCACGATTGCCGCCAGCACACCCACCTCGGCCAGCGTCATCGCCACCTGGGTATAGCTGGTCAGCTTGATGCCCTTGATCACGACGGCGCTTACCGCCAGCAGCCAGCCCGCTGCGACCAGCGTGACCACGGGCGGACGTTCGGCCAGCGCCGGATCGAACAGCAGCAAGGTGGCGGTCGCGGCGGGAATGGTGCCCGACACCATGAATACCGCCGAGGCCACCAGCAGCGTCCAGCCCGCGAAGAAACCCAGCACGGGATGAAAGATCTCGGACACCCAGGTATAGCAGGCGCCAGCGTTGGGATGCAGCTTGTTCAGTTGCTGGTAGGACAGCGTCACGCCGAACATGATCAGCCCGCAGTACAGCAAGCTGGCCGGCGCCAGGACCCCCACCGTGGCGACCAGGGTGGCCGTGGTTGCCGCCAGGCTGAAGGCGGGTGCCGTGCCCGCCACGCCCATCACCACGGATTCGCCCAGCCCGAGCGCGCCTGCATCCAGCTTTGCCGGTGAGTCCCGGTCCATGGTGGTGCTCCCGGTGCGGCCGGCTTGCCGGGGGCGGCAGGCCGGCTGGCCAATCATCGCAATGAGCGCGCTACCCGCGCCACGGCGCGTGCCGGCGTGCATTAGCCAACTATACTGCCTGCCCCCGCGCTTTCAACGGATTCCGCCGCCACGGGCGGCATCGGCCAGCGTCCAGGTTGCAAGGTTCAAGGACATTGCCGCAACTCCCCGGCCAGCCAGTCGATGACCGGCCGGAACCGTGAAGCGCCGCGAAATTCCTGCGGATAGGCCAGCCAGATCTCCCGCACCACCTCCGGCACCTCGCGCACCATCGTGAGCCGCGCATCGTCGCGCGCCAGATAATGCGGCAGCAGGCCGATACCTAGGCCGGTGCGGATTGCCTCATGCACCGCCAGCAGATTGTTCGACTGGAAACCCTTGCGCGCTGCCAGCGCCCGCGTCCATTCGGCTTCCGGCAGGGCCAGGCCTTCGTCCAGCAGGCCGCACAGCGGCGCGGCAGCGAGATCCTGCTCGCTCCAGGCGCCGGCACCGGCTGGCCGTGCCGGGGCATAGAGGCCGAAGCTCATGCTGCCGGCGCGCTGCGCGATCACGTCGCTTTCCTGCGGCCGCGCCAGACGCACCGCGATGTGGGCGCGGCGCCGGGCCAGGCTGGCGATACGATTGTCCGTTTCCAGCCGGACTTCCAGTTGCGGGTGCGCGCAATAGAGCGCGAACATGCGCGGCGTCAGGAAGTTGCTGCCGAGCGTCGCGGTGCAGGCAATGCCGACTACGCCGGAAACGCCGCCGCCGGCGTCCTCCACTTCGCGTAGCAGGCGTTCGGCCGAGTTCTCCATCTGCTGCGCCGCGGCCAGTGCCGCGCGGCCGGCGGCGGACAGCGCGAAGGCGCCATCGGTGCGCGTCGCCACGGGCTTGCCGAGCGCGGTCTCCAGCCGGCGGATGCGGCGGATGGCGGTGGCGTGCGTGACCTCCAGTTCGCGGGCGCAGGCCGAATAATTGCCAGTCCGGATCAGCGTGGACAGGGTCAGCAGGTCATCCCAGTGCAGTGAGCGTTTTTGCACAATGGTTGTGAGGCAATTGAGAATTGGCGAACAGGATAGCGCGGCTTATCATCGCTTGCATGGTTGCCGCCACCGTGGCGCCTGCCTGTACCCGATCCATACCCGTTCAGTACCGGCTCACATACCGACTTCGAAAGGAATCACGATGGCCGCACCCTTCACCTTGCTCGACCTCGCCGGCGCCAGCCGCGCTCCTTCGGCCTGGGAGGCAGCCACCCTGGTCTTGATCGACCACCAGCGCGAATACGTGGACGGCAAGCTGCCGCTGACAGGCATGCCGGCGGCCATCGCGGCGTGCGGCGAACTGCTGGCGCTGGCGCGCCGCCACGGCAGCCCGGTGGTGCACGTGGTGCATCACGGCCGGGCCGGCGGCGGCGCCTTCGATCCGGAAGGACCCTACGCGGCCATCGTCGCGGGGCTGGAGCCGCAGGCCGGTGAACATACCGTGGTCAAGGGCCTGCCAAATAGTTTTGCCGGTACGACCCTGGCGGTGTTGCTGGAAAAACTTGGCCGCAAGGAGCTGATCGTGGCGGGGTTCCAGACCCATATGTGCGTGAGCGCAACGGTGCGGTCCGCACTCGATCATGGTTATCGCAGCACCGTGGTGGCCTCGGCCTGCGCCACGCGGGACCTGCCGGACCCGCTGGGCGGAGCGCCCCTCGCGGCGGCGGAAATCCACCGTGGCTCGCTGGCCGCGCTGCATGACCGCTTTGCCACGGTCGTGGCCAGCGCCGCTGCCTGGCGTTGAGCGGTGGGGCGGGCTGCGCGTTAGCGGAAGTCGAAGGAAAAGATGGCATGGCGCGGGCGCGTGGCGAGTGCCGCGCAGACCCCATTACAGGCGGGTGCACATCGGGTAATGCGTGCGCGGGCTATGGCCCTGGTGCATACTACGGCCTCGCCGCAAGCCGGCGAAGCCTGTCCGCAACCCGATCCCCGCCTTATCCATGAAACGCATCCTCCTCATCAAGATCACCTCGCTTGGCGATATGGTGCACACCTTGCCGTTGGTGTCCGACCTGCGCCGCGCTTATCCCGAGGCCAAGATCGACTGGGTGGCCGATGCTTCCTGCGCCGATATTCCCCGCTGGGCCGTGGGCGTCGACCGCGTGATCGCGCCGCCGCTGCGCGGCTTCAAGAAGTCCCGTAGCTGGGCTGACCTGCGTGCCATCTTTGGCGCACTGTGGGCATTGCGTCGCGAAAAGTACGATGTGGTGGTGGATGTGCACGGCGTGTATAAAAGCGCCATCGTGGCCTGGCTGGCGCGCTCGAGCCGGCGTCTGGGCTACGCCGCCGAGTATCTGGGCGAGGCGCGTGCCGTGTTCGCCTATACGCAGATCTTCGGGCCGCACGGAGACGCCACCGCGCGCCACAAGATGCGCATGGTGGTCGCCAACGCGCTCGGCTACGCACTGGATCCCGTTGAGCATTACGCACTGCGCGTGCCTGCGCCCGCCGCACCGCTCAATGCCGACGGCGTGCCACGCGCCATGCTGTTCCACGCTACCTCGGTCGAGGCCAAGAAATGGCCCTCGCAGCGGTGGATCTCGGTCGGCAGGACGCTGGCTGGTCGGGGCTACAAGATTCAGTTGCCCTGGGGCTCGCCCGCCGAGCGCGAGCAATCGGAGGCGCTGGCTGCCGAGATTCCCGGCGCCGAGGTGTTGCCGCGCATGACCATTACCGAATGCGCGCAGCGGGTGGATGCCGCCGCGCTGGTGGTCGGCACCGACACCGGCTTCGTCCACCTGGCCGATGCGCTGGGCAAGCCGTCGGTGATGCTGTTCACGGTGACCGACAGCCAGCATTTCGGGATCGACACGCCGGGCCAGTCTGTCTCCGTGGGCGCCCGCGGCGTGGTGCCCGAAGTTGATGAGGTGCTTGCCGCGATCGACCGGGTCACCGGCGGTCAGGCCAGGCCACAAGTGGCGGCCGCCAGCCTGGGCTGAACCGGTGCCCGATCCGCGGCTGCCCGCGTTGCGGACTGGGGTGATCAGCCAGCCGCCGCGGGCGCTTCAACACGTCACGCGTTGATCGCTTGCCCGCCCCGCGCGCCGGACGCCGGATGTGCCGGGCGGGTACCCCGCCTGGGCGATGGCTTGCCGTCGCACCGGCGCTGCCGCTAAAACTTCATCTAGCCGCCCATCAGCCGAAGCGCGTTCAATTGGTGTTCCAGGCATTCCTGGCATCACCTTCCCGTTGTCCACGTAGATCCCACGATGGCTGTAGCTGCGGCGCTGCGCGCGCAGCGGCGGTTCGCTGTCTGTCTCGACATCATATGCCCGTCCGGGTGGCTTTCACGACGCAATAGCCTGCCACGGCTTCGCACATGTGCCGATACCGCTATCTGGCCGCATTCCATCTTGATCATTTGATGAACGTTCCCCTGGTCCTCTAACGGTCATTTGCATTCA
The DNA here is from genome assembly GCF_056397325.1 of Cupriavidus sp. 05N39. NCBI lineage: Bacteria > Pseudomonadati > Pseudomonadota > Betaproteobacteria > Burkholderiales > Burkholderiaceae > Cupriavidus > Cupriavidus sp. 05N39. Next base: position 14,721 of record NZ_JBFTNE010000060.1, on the reverse strand, counting down.
CCTTGCGTTCTATATCGTCCGATATATAATCGCTTTTGTATCGTGCGATACAAAACGTATCCATCCAGATCCACCTTAGTCAGCCAAGCCGGAGCAGCAACCATGGCACGACCCCGCGAATTCGACGAACAACAGGTGCTGGAAGCAGCCGGAGATGCCTTCTGGGCGAACGGTTTCGAAGCCACCTCCACGCGCGATCTCGTCAAGTGCACGGGTTTGACGCAGCCCAGCCTCTACAACGCCTTTGGTGACAAGCGCGGGCTGTTCCTGCGCGCGTTGGAGCACTACCTGGAGCGCACGCTGCACGAGCGGATTGCGCGGCTGGAATCGTCGCAAACGCCCGGCCATGCCATCGCGTCCTTTTTCGGCGAGATCGTCGATCGTTCCGTTGCGGACGCGCGGCACCGCGGCTGCATGCTGGTCAATGCCGCGGTGGAGTCGACGCCCGGCGACGCCGCATGCCGCCAGGGCATCGCCGGCGAACTTGCCCAGATCCAGGCTTTCTTCCAGCGCTGCATGGAGGCGGGGCAGGCAAGCGGCGAGGTGCCGACGGTCCTCCCGGCAGCGGACGCGGGCGCGCACCTGCTGGCGGTCCTGCTGGGGGTGCGAGTGCTCGCCCGGGTCAGGCCGGAACGCGCGCTGCTCACCGGCGCCGTCAGTCCGGCGCTGAGCCTGCTCGGCCTGCCGCCGCTGCCCGTCGCGGCCAGCACGGCATGAGCCGCACGCCGGCACAGCGAACCACATATCGAATCCGCAGGAATGCATCATGTCTGAAAACACAGCCACGATCCCAAGCTCCATGGCGTCGACACTCGATGCCCGCGCACTGTTCGCCACCCTCGCCGGGTTGTGCGGCAGCCTGGTAGCCATCGGCCTCGCGCGCTTCGCCTACACGCCGCTGATTCCGCCGCTGATCCAGGCGCATTGGTTCACGTCGTCGCAGGCGGTGACGCTCGGCGCGGCGAATTTCGCCGGCTACCTGGCCGGGGCGCTGCTGGGTCGTCCCATTGCCAATGCGCTATCCAACCGCCATGCTTCCCAGGTTGTTACAGCTGGGTCTGAAGGACACTTGGATCGGTCTCGGCGTGTTCGCGGCCATCCTGACCGCCGTGAGCTGGTTTGGCTGGCCGGGCTCGGCCCCCGCGGCGCCGGCACCGGCTGCCGGTAGGCAGCCGGTCGGGCGTGGGAACACGGCGTTGCGCGTGTTGTACRCCCAGTACGCCGCGAACGCGCTCGGGCTTGTGCCCGCCATGGTGCTGCTGGTGGATTATGTGGCGCGCGGGCTGGGCCGGGGTGCGGAGACCGGTGCCGGGTACTGGGTCTTGTACGGTGTCGCGGCCATCGCGGGACCTGTCCTGAGCGGCAATGTGGCCGATCGCATCGGCTTTGGCGCGGCTTATCGCATCGCGTTGCTGTTGCAGGCGATTGCCGTAGCCACGCTTGCCTTGTCCGGCAACCCGATTCTCATTGGCGTCGCCACCGTGGCCCTGGGCATTTTCACGCCCGGCATCGTGCCGCTGGTGCTCGGGCGTATCCAGGAAATGGTGCCGCACGACCATCTCGAGCAGCGCGCAGCGTGGAGCCGCGCCACCACGGCCTTTGCCTTGTTCCAGGCCCTCGCCGGCTACGGCTACTCCTACCTGTTCACGCTTTCGCACAACAACTATGCGCTGATCTTCCTGTGCGGCGCGGTGGCGCTGGCCCTGGCGCTGACCGCCGACATCCTCACGGGGCGCAAGCCGCAGCCAGTTGCCGCGTCCTGATGAAAACAGGAAGGCGTCCTAGAATGGACGGGCGCCACGCACGCCACAGACAAACGCCACAGACAAGTGCCAGGAAACAGCAAGGAGTCGTTCCCATGAGTCAAAGCCGGTTATTCCAACCCTTATCCATTGGCAATCTGCGGTTGGAAAACCGCATCGTGATTGCGCCAATGTGCCAGTACTCCGCCGAGGAGGGCTCGGCCGGCGACTGGCACATGATTCATCTCGGCCAGCTTGCGCTGTCCGGCGCCGGAATGATGATCATCGAGGCATCTGCCGTGTCGCCGGAAGGGCGCATCACGCCGGGGGATCTTGGCCTCTATTCGGATGCGAATGAGGCGGCCCTTGGCAAAGTGATCGGCGCAGCCAGGGCACACGCGCCGATTGCGCTTGCGATACAGCTTGCCCATGCGGGGCGCAAGGCATCCAGCCATGCCCCCTGGGACGGCGGCAGCCAGATACGGCCCGAACAGCCGCTGGGCTGGAAGACGGTGGCGCCATCCGCTGTGCCGCACGCGGAGGGCGAGGATGCGCCGCTGGCCCTGGATCGCGCAGGCATGGACAAGGTGCGCGACGATTTCGTCGCCGCCGCCGTTCGCGCGGCGCGTCTCGGGCTCGACGGCATCGAACTGCATTTCGCGCATGGCTACCTGCTGCATCAGTTTCTGTCGCCGCTGGCTAACAAGCGCGAGGACGAGTATGGCGGCAGCCTGGAGAACCGCATGCGTTTCCCCATCGAGGTGTTCGACGCGGTGCGTGCGGCATTTCCCGCCGACAAGCCGGTGTGGGCGCGCATCTCGGCCACCGACTGGGTGCCTGGCGGATGGGATATCGAAGGCACGGTGGCGCTGTCGAAGGCGCTCAAGGCGCGTGGCTGCGCGGCGATCCACGTGACTACCGGCGGCGTCTCGCCGGCGCAGGCCATCAAGCTGGGGCCCGGCTACCAGGTGCCCTATGCGCAGCGGGTCAAGGCTGAGGTCGGCTTGCCGACCATCGCGGTGGGGCTCATCACCGAGCCCGAGCAGGCCGAAGCCATCATCGCCAACGGGGAAGCGGATGCGGTTTCGCTGGCGCGCGCCATGCTCTACGATCCGCGCTGGCCGTGGCACGCCGCGGCCAGGCTTGGCGCGCAGGTCCATGCGCCGAAGCAGTACTGGCGTTCGCAGCCGCGCGAGTACAAGGATCTGTTTTTCGATGCCAGCTTCGGGCAACGCTAGTCACGGTGTCAGCGAAAAATCAACGAAAAACGGCCCGCCGGAAGGGGCGGGCCGTCATCACCTGTTCGCGTCAGTCAGCCTGGATGCCGAACTCCTTGACGATCTTTGCATAGCGCGTCGAATCGGACGCGATCAGCTTGCCCAGCGTGCCGGGTTCGCCGCCAATTGGCGTAACCGCGATGGTGGCCATGCGCGCGACCACGTCGGGCATCTTCAGGATGTCGTTGACGTGCGCGTTCAGCGTCTTCACCAGTTCCGGCGAAAGCCCCTTCGGCGCCAGCAGCGCCTGCCAGGCGCCGACGTCCACATCCTTGTAGCCCAGTTCGAGCAGCGTCGGCACGTTCGGTGCGAACGGCGAGCGCTTCAGGTCGGCCACGGCCAGCGGCACGATGCTGCCGGCCGTAATGTACTGGCCCACCGCGCCGAGCGTGGAGTAGGTCATCGGCACCTGGCCGCCCAGCACGTCGACCACCGCCGGCGCCGTGCCGCGATACGGCACCTGCGAGATCTTCACGCCAGCCGCCTTGTTGAACAGTTCGCCAAGAATGTGCATGGGCGAACCGTTGCCCGGGCTGGCATAGGTTTGCAGGCTGCCGGATTTGGCGCGTGCGACCAGATCGGGCAGCTTGGTGATCCCGGAGTTCTTATTGACGACCACGAAGAGCGACTGGATGCCGATCTGCGCAATGGGCGTGAAATCGTTGCGCACGTCGTAGGCGCCCCCGGTGCCGCTCTTGAGCACCAGCGGCGCGATGGCGACCGTGTTGGGCGCGACCAGCAAGGTATAGCCATCGGGCGCGGCCTTGGCGACGTAGGCGCTGCCGATCGTGCCGGCCGCGCCGGTGCGGTTTTCGACCACGACGGACTGGTGCAGGCGCGCTGAGAGCTTTTCCGCGAGCAGGCGAGCCAGCACGTCGGTATCGCCGCCGGCGGGGTAGGCCACGACCAGCGTAACGGGTTTGTTGGGATAGGCCTGCGCGCAGGCGGTGCCTGCCGCCATCACGGCGGCCGTGGCTGCGAGGGCAGCAAACAGGTTGCGGGTTGCAAACTTCATGATGAGACGCCTCTAGGTAGACTTCGCGCCGGATGGGACGATTCGTGCCATCCGGCTTGCGCCGCATGGCGGCGCGCGGGCTTTAGAACGTGTGCTTGATGCCGATCATCGTGCCCAGCTGGTTGCCGCCGGGCTTGGGGTTGGAGCCCGTCTGGGCGCCGCTGACCGACTGGGCGAGCTGGCCGCCGTTGTCGATGAAGCCGGCCGTGGCATACACGGAGGTGCGCTTGGAGAAGGCGTAGGTACCACGCAGCGCGTACAGCATCGCTTTGTTGTCGCTGTTGTGAAACTTGAGGTAGTAGACCTGGCCGGCCAGCGTGAACGCGGGCGTGATGTCATACGCCAGGCCGGCGTACCAGAGGTCGCTGCGCGGCGTCGGGCTGCCATCGTTGTCGCGGCGGATCACGCCCAGGCCCATCTTGGTCTTGGACAGCAGCACATAGCCGTTGAGCGAGAGCCGGTCGTCCGACTGGTTGCTCCTGGACAGGCCGCCGAATGCTCCGGGTCCGCCGCGCAGCGAGTCATAGGCCGCTGCCACGCCCCACCACTTGTTGTCGTATTGGAGCAATGCCGACCATTCGCGGCAAGCCTTTGAGTCGGCCGGGTTTTCGCCTGCGCAATTGGTGCCGGCCGGGCTCGGGCCCGCATTCACCGTATCGCGGCCAAAGCTGTAGGTGGCGCCCAGCGTGAAACCGCCAAACGTGCCCTTGTAGGAAACGGCGTTGTCGGCGCGCGCGTTCGGCAGATAGCTGTCGAGGGAGCCCGAGCCGTACACGTTGGGGCCGAGGATGTCCGGGTCCAATGTGGCCCAGAACAGCATGGTGTACTGGCGGCCCAGGGCCACCTGGCCCCAGGGGCCGGAGAGGCCCACCAAGGCTTGCCTGCCGAACAGCCGGCCGCCCTGGTTGGACGTGCCAGAGTCAGGCGCGAAACCGGATTCGAGCACGAACAGGCTCTTGAGGCCGCCGCCCAGGTCCTCCGTGCCGCGGATGCCCCAACGTGACGGCACCGTCCCGGTCAGGGTGTTCATGCGGAACACGTTGTCCTTTGCTGCGCCAATATTGTTCACGTACTCGACGCCGGTATCGACCACGCCGTACAGCGTCACCGTCGATTGGGCCGAGGCCAGCAGGGGTACCGTGGCTGCAAGCGCAGCCAGCGCAATCCGTCCAAGTTTCATTGATCGATTCCTCTTCCTTGTCCACCGTATTGTTTCGTTGGCGTCGCCATGCTTCGCCAGACCATTACCCGGTCCGGATGGGTGCATCTCTGGTTGTGCACGTTCCGGCTTTTTGTTTTATATGTGAAACATCAGATTACATAAGAAACAACGAGCAAAATATAGCCGTTCGTTTCCGGAAAAACATGGGCGGGAAATCCCTAGTGATGTGGAGACGCGACGAGATAGCGCCGCATAAGCGGCATCCGCGGCACAGCGGTGCACAAGAACGGTGCGATGGTTCGGTAGGGCAAGACTCCGCCGCGCGCCACGAACCGCACGGCCGCTGGGACCGGCGATAGCCGGCGTGCCGGGGCATGTCCGCCTGCACCAAAACGTGACAGCGCCTCGGTTTACGGAAGTTTTTTTGCGAGGGGTTAACCCTGATCAATTTCCGGCAGCAGGCGGTCTATATTTCCTAGGTTTTATTCGCAAACTACGGTTTCATATATGGAACAAAATGACCCATCCCGGGCAATCCAGCCTGCGGCAGCGCTGCTGCGGGCGCTCGACACCGGCTTTACGGAGCGGCGAGTGGCTACCGGCAGCGACGGCGCGCAAATCGCTTACCGTCGCGGCGGAAGCCACGGGCCGGTCGTGGTGCTGTTGCATGGCATCAGTTCCGGCGCGGCTTCCTGGTTGCCATGCGCGAGCCTGCTGGCGGCCGATGCCCGTGTGATTGCGTGGGATGCACCCGGTTATGGCAATTCGCAAGCGTTGCAAACCGCTGCGCCCACGGCAGCCGACTACGCCCGGAGCCTGGCGGGGCTGCTGCGCGCACTGGACGTGCGGCCCGATGTGATCGTCGGCCATTCGCTCGGCGCGTTGATGGCGGCCGCCTACGTGGCGCAAGCCGGCCCGGCGCAGCTTCCCGGACAACTGCTGCTGCTCAGCCCGGCCCAGGGCTACGGCGGCCCCGGCAAGGCTGAAAAGGCAAAAGAGGTGGCCCGCCAGCGGCTCGACGCACTTGCGGCAGTTGGGGTGGAGGGCCTGGCCGAGCGTGGTCCGGGCCGCCTGCTGAGCGCCGCGGCCGACGCCGATGCGCAGGCCTGGGTGCGCTGGAATATGCGCCGCCTGGACCCGGACGGCTACCGGCAAGCCGTGGCGATGCTGTGCGGAGACGATATCGGCGACTACCTTGCGCGCCGGGACCCGGGCGTCAGTGCGCGGGTCGGCTGTGGTGCACTGGATATCGTGACGCCGCCGCCAGGATGCGCGGCGCTGGCGGAACGCTTCGCCCTGCCGTTCGAACTGGTGCCCGATGCCGGTCATGCCTGCTATGTGGAGCAGGCAGGCTCTGTCGCCCGCTGGATTCGCAGCGCGCTCGCCTGACACGTCCACCGGGCGCGGAAACGGCTGCGCGCAGCCGCGCCGCGYCCTTCCGCACCGTTTTTCCCAGCCCGCTTCCGGCGTRCTTCCGGCCGGTCCCCGGCCCCGTGCCCAGTCCCAAGTGGCATCGGCTTATCTCCAGGGTAAACCCCACTCTATTTTTAAAGTTTCGTTGCCTATAGTGGTGTCTGTGTTCAATATTTAAATCAGCGTTTTATAGGTGGAACAAAACGCTAGATCAGCGGACTGGCAACAAGGTCAAAGGAGCAGCGCAATGGAGAACCTCGCATACAACCCGAACCTGGCGCCCTGGGAGCGTCCGGCGCCGAACAATGTCGCCGGCAAGGGCCACATCGAGCAGCCCGGCAAGGTGGCCAATATCGTGTGGCAGACCCGCGCCGCCGCCCCCACCGCTTATGAAGACGCGCTCGGCGATGCCTTGGAGGCCGCATTCGAGGGCGGTGCCAGGAGCCCGGCGGACATCGTGCGAGCGTTCAACGACGCTGGCCTGCTGGGCGCGGATGGCCTGGCCTGGACCGAAGAGCGCTTCCTCGCCGAAATGCGCCGTCTGGGCGCCTGAGAGGCTGAAGCCAAGAGGCAGTTCAAGAACATCAACGCGATTGCGTCATGACGGGCGGCGAAACAAGGCATGCCCTTCCGAGATAGCGATCCGATCCGGTACCCGCAAGAGAGCAAACAATGGAATCGAACAAGCAAGCGCGTGCTGAGGCGCGCCTGAACGCCGGCCTGCATAACTACTGGTATCCGGTATCGGCCGCGTGGGCGGTCACGCATGCACCGATCGGCATTACGCGCCTGGGCCAGGACATCGTGCTGTGGCGCGACGGCGCCGGCCAAGTGCACGCGCTGGAAGACCGCTGCCCGCACCGCGGCGCGCGCCTGTCGATGGGCTGGAACCTCGGCGACCGCGTGGCCTGCTGGTACCACGGCGTGGAAGTCGGCGGCGACGGCCAGGTCAAGAGCGTGCCGGCCGTGGACAACTGCCCGCTCGAAGGCAAGACCTGCGTGCGCAGCTACCCCGTGCGGGAAAAGGCCGGCGCCATCTTCCTGTGGTTCGGCGAGCGCGCTCCGGTGGAAGGCGAGGGCGGTGCCGATGCGCTGCGCCTGCCGGAAGAACTGGAGAGCGACGAGCACAGCAACTTCCTGTGCGTGGCGCACTGGGACTGCAACTACCGCTACGCCATCGACAACGTCATGGACCCGATGCACGGCGCCTACCTGCATGCGGTGTCGCACTCGATGGCCTCGGGTGAAAAGCAGGCCGTGATGGCCGTGCGCGAAACCGATACCGGCCTGGTATTCGAGAAGACCGGCCAGCGCGGCGTGAACTTCGACTGGGTGGAATTCGGCGAGACCGGCACCCTGTGGCTGCGCCTGGCGATTCCCTACCGCGCCAAGGTGGGCCCCGGCGGCCCGTTCGGCATCGTCGGCATCGCCACGCCGGTCGACGAGGAGCACTGCATGGTGTTCTTCTGGCGTACCCGCCACGTGCAGGGCTGGGAGCGCGATGTCTGGCGCTTCCTGTACCGCAACCGCCTGGAAGGCTTGCACTGGGACGTGCTGGAGCAGGACCGCGTGGTGCTGGAGATGATGGCGCCGAACGCGCGCGAACATGAAACGCTGTACCAGCATGATGTGGGCATCACGCGCGTGCGCCGCCTGCTGCGCCGCCGTGCCGACCAGGAAGTCGCCGACGAGCCGGTCGCCATGCTGAAGCCCGTGGGCGGGGTGGCGAGCCATGCCTGAGATCGACCGCAACAACCTGCTGGCCGGCCGCCGCGTGCTGGTGACCGGCGCGGCGCGCGGGCTGGGCCTGGCCTTTGCCACCGCGATCGCCGAAGCCGGCGCCGCCGTCGCGATGGCCGACATCCTCGCCGATCGCTTGCACGAGGAAGCCGCCGCGTTGCAGGCCCGTGGCCTGACGGCGCTGCCGCTCGCGCTTGACCTCGGCAACCCCGAATCGGTGACGGCCTGCGCCGCCGCCGCCGTGGCCGGGCTTGGCGGCCTGGACGGGCTCGTCAACAACGCCGCGGTCACCGACTCCGGCGGCCGCGACGCCAGTGCCATCGACATCGCCACCTGGGACCGCGTGATGAACATCAACGTGCGCGGCACCTGGTTGATGACCACGGCCTGCCTGCCGGCACTGCGCGCCTCGCGCCGCGGCGCCATCGTCAACCTCGCGTCGGACACGCCGCTGTGGGGCGCGCCCAACCTGCTGGCTTACGTGGCCAGCAAGAGCGCCATCATCGGCATGACCCGTTCGCTGGCGCGCGAGCTGGGCGACGCCCAGGTCACTGTCAATGCCATCGCACCGGGGCTGACCATGGTGGAGGCGACGGAATACGTGCCCCAGAAGAGGCGCGACCTGTATCGCGAGCAACGCGCGATTTCCCGCGAGCAGCTACCCGAGGATGTTTCCGGGGCCGTGCTGTTCGCACTATCCGATCTGTCCCGCTTCGTGACGGGCCAGACGCTGGCCGTCAACGGCGGCTTCGTCATGCACTGAGTCAACAAGGAATCCAAATGAGCGATCTTTCCCAACAAGACAACATCAAGCGTTCCTGGGAGCAGCCGTCCGGCGCTTCCTTCGACCAGTGGATGGAGACCCGCGTCGCGCGCTTCTCCACCCGCCGCTACGACTGGGACGCTCTCAAGTTCCAGGCTGACTACGATCCCAAGTACCGCCGTGCGCAGATGCGTTACCTCGGCACCGGCGGCACCGGCGTGGCCACCGACACCAATACCGTGCCGTCCGAGAATTTCACCTTCTCGACCATGATCATCCCGGCCGGCCACGAAGGCCCGTCGCACCTGCACACGGATGTGGAAGAAGTCTTCTTCGTCATGCGCGGCAAGATCAAGCTGATCCTGGAAAAGGACGGCGAGCGTTACGAAACCATCCTGACCGACCGCGATCTGGTCTCGGTGCCCCCCGGCGTGTACCGCGAGGAAATCAACATCGGCGAGGAAGACGCGCTGATGTGCGTGATGCTCGGCGCCAAGAAGCCGATCACGCCGACGTACCCGCCCGAGCATCCGCTCACCAAGGTCAAGCGCTGAAAAGCGAAAAACCGGCGCGCCAAAGCAACCGCGGCCGTGCGCCGGACCCAGTGGAACACGAACCTCTCATGACTCAAGAACGCCTTCCGGAAGACAGCCAGGACAAGTACATCGTGCCCGGACTGGAACGCGGCCTGCGCCTGCTGGCCGAGTTCAGCCGCCGCGACCGTACCTTGTCGGCGGCCGACCTGGCGCGCCGGCTCAAGGTGCCCCGCTCCACGGTGTTCCGGCTGCTGGCCACGCTGGAGATGATGGGTTTTGTCGAACGCACCGACGGCGGCCGCGACTACCGCCTCGGCATGGCGGTGCTGCGCCTGGGCTTCGAGTACCTGGCTTCGCTGGAACTCACCGAGCTGGGACGCCCGCTGCTGGATCGCCTGCGCGACGACATCCGTTACCCGTGCAACCTGGTGGTGCGCGACGGCCGCTCGATTGTCTATGTGGCCAAGTCGGTGGCGCCCACGCCGTTCAGCAGTTCCGTCACCGTGGGGACCCGCCTGCCGGCGCACGCCACCGTGCTCGGACGCGTGCTGCTCGAAGACCTGACGCTGGCTGAGCTGCGCCAGCTCTATCCGGAGCCGCGCCTGGAAGCGTTCTCGCCCAGCACGCCGGCCACGGTCGAGGAACTGTTCGAGATGGTGCAGCGCGACCGCGAGCGTGGCGTGGTGCTGCAGGAAGCGTTCTTCGAGGCCAGCATCTCGACCATCGCGGCACCGGTGCGGGATCGTACCTGCAAGGTGGTGGCGGCGCTGGGCGTGACCATCCCGGCCTCGCGCATCGATCCGGAGCAACTGGACATGATGGAAGACAAAGTCAGAGACACCGCGGGCGAGCTGTCCCGCCTGCTGGACTACCGGCCGCGTGAGCACGGCAAGGTGGTCAACCTGTATCGGGAGTGAGGACGATGTCCATGATTGAACTCGACGGCAAGGTTGCCGTCGTCACGGGTGGATCCTCGGGCATCGGCCTGGCCACCGTCGAACAACTGCTGGAAGCGCGCGCCGCCGTGGCGCTGTGCGGTCGCAACGAAGCGCGGCTGCGCGAAGCGGAAAGCCAACTGCGCGCACGCTTCCCCGATGCCCGCCTGTACGCCGCCGCCTGCGACGTGCTGGATCCCGCGCAGGTAGCCGCCTTTGCCGCCGCCAGCGAGGCCGCGCTCGGCCCGGCCGACATGCTGGTCAATAACGCAGGGCAAGGCCGCGTTTCCACGTTCGCGAACACCGAGGACGCTGCATGGCTCGAAGAGCTGCAACTCAAGTTCTTCTCGGTGATCCATGCCACGCGCGCGTTCCTTGCCCAGCTGGAGCGCTCGGACAGCGCGGCCATCGTCTGCGTGAACTCGCTGCTGGCCGTGCAGCCGGAGCCGCATATGGTGGCGACGTCCGCGGCGCGTGCCGGCGTGCATAACCTGGTGCGCTCGCTGGCAACCGAATTCGCCCCCAAGGGCATCCGCGTCAACGGCATCCTGCTCGGCCTGGTCGAGTCGGGCCAGTGGCGCCGGCGCTTCGAAGCGCGCCCGGAATCCGAGCGCGATCTCGACTGGGCCGCGTGGACCGCGCGCCTGGCGCAGCAAAAGCATATTCAACTTGGCCGTCTTGGCCTGCCGCAGGAAGCTGCGCGCGCGATCCTGTTCCTTGCCTCGCCGTTGTCTTCGTACACCACGGGCAGCCACATCGATATTTCCGGAGGACTTTCCCGTCATGCGTAACGAACAGCAACAAGTCACGGTGGGCTACGCCATCGCCGCCTTCCTCGAACAATGCGGCGTCAAGGCTGCGTTCGGCGTCATCTCGATCCACAACATGCCCATCCTCGACGCGATGGGCGAGCGCGGCAAGATCCGCTTCGTCCCCGCGCGCGGCGAAGCGGGCGGCACCAATATGGCCGACGCCTGTGCCCGCACCACGGGTGGCCTGGGTGTGTGCCTGACCAGCACCGGCACCGCTGCCGGCAATGCCGCCGGCGCCATGGTGGAAGCGCTCACAGCCGGCACGCCGCTGCTGCACCTGACCGGCCAGATCGAAACGCCGTACTTGGACCAGAGCCTGGCTTACATCCACGAAGCACCGGACCAGCTCACCATGCTGAAGGCCATCTCGAAGGCCGCGTTCCGCATCCGCAGCGCGGATACCGCGCTCAGCACGATCAAGCTCGCCGTGCAGACCGCGCTGACCGCGCCGAGCGGTCCCGTCAGCGTGGAAATCCCCATCGACATCCAGGCCGCGCTGATCCCGATGCCGACCGACCTGCGCCCGCTGGCCGTGCCCACGCATGTGCCCTCGGCCCATGCGCTGGACGAACTGGCCGAGCGCCTGTCCCAGGCCAAGCGCCCGCTGCTGTGGCTGGGCGGCGGCGCGCGCCACGCCGGCGCGCAGGTCAAGCGCCTGCTGGCGCTGGGCTTCGGTGTGGTCACGAGCACGCAGGGTCGCGGCATCGTGGCGGAAGACGATCCGCGTTCGCTTGGCGCCTTCAACCTGCACAAGCCGGTGGAGCAGTTCTATCAAAGCTGCGACGCCATGCTGGTGGTGGGCTCGCGCCTGCGCGGCAATGAAACGCTGAAGTACGAACTGAAGCTGCCGCGCCCGCTGTTCCGCGTGGACGCCGATGCCTCCGCCGAAGGCCGCTGCTACCAGAGCGACTACTTCGCCAGCGGCGATGCGGCGCTGGCGCTCGACGGACTGGCCGACCGCCTGGAAGGCAAGCTGAAGGTCGATCCGAATTTCGCCGCCGACCTGCGCGCTGCGCATGAGGCCGCCATGAACGGCCTGATCGACGGCCTGGGCCCGTACTCGGCACTGGTGGAGGCGCTACAGGGCGCGGTAGGCCGCAACTTCAACTGGGTGCGCGACGTTACCGTCTCCAACAGCACCTGGGGCAACCGCCAGCTGCGCATCTTCGACTCCCGCGCCGGCGTGCATGCGCTGGGCGGCGGCATCGGCCAGGGCCTGGCGATGGGCATCGGCGCGGCAGTGGGCGCGGCGGTGACTTCATCGGGCAAGAAGACCTTCTGCCTGGCCGGCGACGGCGGCTTCATCCTGAACCTGGGCGAACTCGCCACCGCGGTGCAGGAACGCGCCGATGTGGTCTTCGTGCTGATGAACGACAAAGGCTACGGCGTGATCAAGAACATCCAGGACGCGCAGTACGGCGGCCGCCGCCACTACGTGGACCTGCATACGCCTGATTACGCGCAACTGTCGCAATCGCTGGCGCTGCGCCATCGCCGCGTCAGCAACCTGGCGGATGTCGGCGCCGCCCTGGACGAGGCGACCGCCGAACAAGGTCCGTTCCTGCTGGAGATCGACATGCTGTCCATCGGTACCTTCAAGACCGCATTCGCCGGCCCGCCGGTCAACAAGGAAGCCGACGCCGAGAAGACCGCGCGCGCGGCCGAACACAGCACCGTGACTGTCTGAGGGAGACGCAACATGCTGCACGTGTCGATGGTGGGGTGCGGAGCGATCGGGCTCGGCGTGCTCGAACTGCTCAAGAGCGATCCGGATGTCGTGTTCGACGTGGTGGTGGTGCCGGAAGCCCAGATGGACCAGGCCCGCCACGCCGTCTCCGCGCTGGCGCCGCGGGCGCGCGTCGCCACCAGCCTGAGCCAGGCCGACGGACGGCCCGACCTGCTGGTGGAATGCGCCGGTCACCATGCGCTGGAAGAGCACATCGTGCCGGCGCTGGAGCGCGGCATCGCCTGCATGGTGGTGTCGGTGGGCGCGCTGTCGGCGCCGGGCCTGGCGGAACGGCTGGAAGCGGCGGCACGGCGCGGCGGCACCCAGGTGCAGCTGCTGTCCGGCGCGATCGGCGCCATCGATGCGCTGGCGGCAGCGCGCGTGGGCGGCCTCGATGCGGTGGTCTATACCGGGCGCAAGCCGCCTGGCGCGTGGAAGGATACGCCGGCGGAAGCGCTGTTCGATCTCGATGCGCTGACCGAAGCCACGGTGATCTTCGAAGGCACCGCCCGCGAAGCGGCGCGCCTCTATCCCAAGAACGCCAATGTGGCCGCCACGCTGTCGATGGCCGGGCTCGGGCTGGATCACACGCAGGTGAGGCTGCTGGCCGATCCGGGCGTGGACGAGAACGTGCACCATGTGGAAGCGCGCGGCGCTTTCGGCGGTTTCGAGCTGACCATGCGCGGCAAGCCGCTGGCGGCCAATCCCAAGACCTCGGCGCTGACGGTGTTCAGCGTGGTGCGTGCGCTGGGCAACCGTGCCCACGCCATGTCGATTTAAGCAGCGCAGCAAGGCAATCATCATGAAGCAAGAGATTCTCCCCATCTGTATCGCAGGCCAGTGGCGCCTGGGCGGCGGCGAGCGCTACGCCACGCGCTACCCGGCCACCGGCGAAGTCGTCGCGGAACTGAACGCGGCCAGCCTGGACGACGTGGAAGAGGCCGTGCAGGGTGCGCATCGCGCGTTCCTCACCAGCGGCTGGGCCCAGCGCAAGCCGCACGAGCGCGCAGCCGTGCTGCATCGCGTGGCCGACCTGATCCGCGCGCGCGCCGAGCCCCTCGCCCAGCGCCAGCGCCTGGACAACGGCAAGCCCATCAGCGAGACGCGTGCGCTGGTCGCCAGCGCCGCGGGCACCTTCCAGTTCTTCGCCGCGGCTTGCGAGACGCTGGAGGAGACGCTCACGCCCGCGCGTGGTGACTTTCTCACCATGAGCGTGCATGAAGCCATGGGCGTGGTGGCGGCGATCACACCGTGGAACTCGCCCATCGCCAGCGAGGCGCAGAAGCTGGCGCCGGCGCTGGCAGCCGGCAACGCGGTGGTGATCAAGCCCGCCGAGATCACGCCGCTGATGGCGCTCGAACTGGCGGCCATCTGCGAAGAAGCCGGCGTGCCCAAGGGCCTCATCAGCGTGCTGCCCGGCAAGGGCTCGGTGATCGGCGACGCCATTACCAAGCACCCGCTGGTGCGCCGCGTGTCATTCACGGGCGGCACCACCACGGGACGCCATATCGCGCATATCGCCGCCGACAAGATGRTGCCGGTGTCGCTGGAACTGGGCGGCAAGTCGCCGACGATGGTGTTCGAGGACGCGGACCTGGAT
>NZ_JBFTNE010000059.1:0-66404 GCF_056397325.1 Cupriavidus sp. 05N39 | reverse complement strand
CGGCTGGAACGAGCCCACGCCCGCGGCGATGAAGATGGTCCTGGTGATGAAGCGGGTTCCCAGCGAGGTCTCGACGAAGAAGCGGCCGTCTTCGCGGCGCTCCACCACGGCGACTTCCTGGCCCAGGTGGAAGGTCGGCTCAAACGGCTCGATCTGCTTGAGCAGGTTGTCGGTCAGATCCTGGCCGGTGCAGATGGGCACGGCCGGGATGTCGTAGATGGGCTTGTCCGGGTAGAGCTCCACGCACTGGCCGCCGACCACCTTGAGGGAGTCGATCACGTGCGCCTTGATTTCGAGCAGGCCCAGTTCGAAAACCTGGAAGAGTCCGACCGGGCCGGCGCCGACGATCAGCGCGTCGATTTCCAGCGGCTGGCCGCCGCCGCCGTTGCCTGTGGCAACGTGGTGGGTGGCGTCGGCAACGGGGTTGGGGATACTCAAGTCCATATTCGTCCTGATACGTTGTGGGGCACAGGCGTGCCCGGCATTACGGGAAAGCGCGTGGGTGGGGACGGCTTTCTGACCTGTCTTTTTTAGGTCTTTTCAGCGCTGCAGGTATTGCAGCTTTTCGGCTGTGTCCTTCCATTCCTCGGCTTCGGCCAGCGGCGCCTTGGTCTTGGTGATGGACGGCCAGTTGCGAGCCAGTTCGGCGTTCAGGTCGATGAACTGCTGCTGGTCGGCCGGCACGTCTTCTTCGGCGTAGATCGCGTTGACCGGGCATTCCGCCACGCACACCGCGCAATCGATACACTCATCCGGGTCGATGGCGAGGAAGTTGGGGCCTTCGCGGAAACAATCGACCGGACACACGTCAACGCAGTCGGTATAGCGGCAACGGATGCAGGATTCGGTGACAACGTGAGTCATTTCGGTTCCAGAAAAACGGGATCGGCTTCGATGGGAATGTTGTTAGGCCTGTTGTGCCGTGCTCGTCACGCCGGTGGGGTTTCCAGTGGGTTCACCATACGCGGCGCGAGCGCTGGCCGTGGCCTTTCAAAGACCGATATTGTAGCTGAGCCTTTCCGCAAGGGTAGCGGCTCTATATAGCCGGATAAGATAGTTTTCTTATTTCTTTATGTGCATTTGATCCAAGACAGCCAGGGATGCACCCGCTAATGTGCTCTTCTGGCCGTTGCCGCGACGGCGTTGTAAGCTGGACGGGCCTGCGCGCGCGGTATCGCCGCGCGCTTACCTGAGGAGTGCGCCATGCCAATATCAGTCCGGGAGCTGCCGCGCGGCAGCCGTTCGAGCCGTATGGCGGCCGCCTTGCTTTGCCTGGCGGCGCTGGCCATGTCAGCCRCGCATGCGCAGACGCTGGCAAAGGCCGGCCCGCCGGATAGCGTGGTGGCCCGCCTGATGGCCTGGCGCATGATGAGCGACCAGCCAGTCTCGCTCACCTCGCTGGCCCGTTTCGACTGGGATGATTTCGGCGTGGTGATCGAACCCGCTGGGGAGGTCATGGCCAACTGCGGCCAGGCCGGTTTCCTGCCATGCGACGCCGAGCTGCAGCCGGAGCGCGGCGCGCCGGTCCAGGTACTGGTATTCCGCCGCGGATCCGAGCGGGTCTACCAGGAGCGCATTACAGCCCGCTCGGCGGCCTTCGCGGAGCCGCTTCCCGCCGCCGTGCCCCGGGCGCAGGCGACGCTGGTCGGCTGCCCAGGCTACCGCGGGCAAGTCTTGTGGTGCCTGCGCGGCAGCGCCCGTGGCCGTCAGCCCGATCCTTTTCTTGACGGCGCATGATCCGGCCATCGCCCGCCGCACTTTCGGTTAGCATGTCGCACTGACTCGGCACTGCCGTCTGGCCCGACATGATCATTACCTCATTGCTCGACACCGATCTGTACAAGTTCACCATGATGCAGGTGGTGCTGCATCACTTCCCCGCCGCACAGGTCGAATACCGCTTCAAGTGCCGCAACGTGGGGGTCGACCTGACCCCTTACGTGGACGAGATCCGCGACGAGGTGGCGCAGTTGTGCCAGCTTCGCTTTACGCCGGAGGAACTCCAGTACCTGCGCGAGTTGCGCTTCATCAAGAGCGATTTCGTCGACTTCCTCGGCCTGTTCCACCTGAACGAGAAATACGTAAACATCGCGCCCGCCGCCCCCGGCAGCGGCGAGATCGAGATCACCATCCGCGGGCCCTGGCTGCATACCATCCTGTTCGAGGTGCCGTTGCTGGCCATCGTCAACGAGGTCTATTTCCGCCGCACCCAGCCGCAACCGGACTGGGCCGAAGGGCGCCGGCGCCTGGAAGACAAGCTGGCCTTGCTGAAGATGCCGGCCCACGCCGACTGCGTGATTGCCGACTACGGCTCGCGCCGCCGCTTCTCGCGCGACTGGCAGGAAGAGGTGTTGCAGACCATGCGCAGGGTGCTGGGCCCGCAACTGGCCGGCACCAGCAATGTTCATTTCGCGCGCATGCACAACTTGACCCCGTTGGGCACCATGGCGCATGAATACCTGCAGGCCTGCCAGGCACTGGGGCCGCGCCTGCGAGATTCGCAGGTGTTCGCGCTCGAGGTCTGGGCCAAGGAGTACCGCGGCGACCTCGGCGTCGCGCTGTCCGACACCTACGGCTTCGATGCCTTCCTGCGCGACTTCGATCTCTATTTCTGCAAGCTGTTCGACGGCGTGCGCCACGATTCGGGTGATCCCTTTGCCTGGGGCGAGCGCATGCTGGCGCATTACGCCGCCAGCCGCGTCGACCCGCTGGGCAAGACGCTGATCTTCAGCGACAGCCTCGACATCCCACGCGTAATCGAGCTGTGCGAGCGCTTCGGCGGACGCTGCCGGCTGGCGTTCGGGGTGGGCACCAACCTGACCAACGATCTCGGCTACACGCCGCTGCAAATCGTGATCAAGATGACGCGCTGCAATGGACAGCCGGTAGCCAAGCTGTCCGATACGCCCGAGAAGACCATGTGCGATGACCCGGCCTACCTGACGTACCTGCGGCACGTGTTCGGCGTCCAGGCGCCAGCCTGACTGTGCGAAGCCATCTGATTCCCACGCATCCAACCCTCGGACATATCGGAAAGCAAGCCATGGATACCACTTCCGCCCGCGATCGTATCTTTGCCCGTATCCGCGCCGCACAGGGCCGCGCCCCCGGGGTCAGCAACGGCGAGCGCGCGGCGGTAGCCGATTACCTCGCGCGCCATCCCGCCGGTCCCCGGCCGCCGGCGCCGGCGCAGCGCATCGAAGCCTTCCAGGAACAGGCGCAGAAAATGGCTTCCACGGTCGAGCGGGTGGCCGCGCTGGCCGATGTGCCGGCCGCTGCGTCGCGTTACCTGGACAGCCTGGGCCTGCTGCGTCGCGCTGTCGCCTGGGATAGCCTGGGCGCGCTGGACTGGCATGCGCAGGGATTGGCGGTGGAGTGCCGCCCGCCGGTACGCGATGTCCAGGCCGATCACGACCACGGTGACATGGTCGGCATCACCGGCTGCTTTTGCGCGATTGCCGAGACCGGTTCGCTGATGCTGCTGTCCGGTCCGCAGACGTTCGCTTCGGCCGCGCTGCTGCCGGAGACGCATATCGCGGTGGTGCCGGCCTCCCGCATCGTCGACGGGATGGAAGATGCGTTCGCGCTGATGCGCAGCGAGCGCGGGGAGTTGCCCCGTGCTACCAACATCATCAGCGGCCCTTCGCGCACCGGCGACATCGAGCAAACCATCGTGCTGGGCGCGCACGGGCCTTACCGTGTGCACGTGATCCTCGTCGAGCGGGACTGAGCAGCTTCCCGCCCGCACCAGCGATCGCTCCGAGCCGCAGGGGCAGGGCGGCCGAAATGGGCTGAATCCTGCGGCGATTGCTTTACACTTGAGGGCCTCGCCGCGTGCCCGTGGCCCGCTGGGCGGGCTGAGCGGGCTCGTGCGCTTTCTCCGCCCGCGGCTGCTGCCAGTCTCGGGTGCAGCCATCCGAAACAAGGAGATCCCGCCCGATGCGACGTGCCCTAGCACTGCTGCCACCGCTACCTTCGCTGGCCCTGCTGTTGCTCACCCTTCTGCCCAATCTTGCCAGCGCCGCCGATCTCGAAGGCGCCACGCTGTCGCCGATGTGGGCCTTGCCGTTTGCCGGCACATTGCTGTCGATCGCGCTGTTCCCTCTGATCGCGCCGCGTTTCTGGCACCACCATTACGGCAAGATCATCGCCGGCTGGGCACTGGTGTTCCTGGTACCGTTCGCGCAGGCATTTGGTGTGCATGCCGCGGCCGCCAACGCCGTGCATGCGCTGCTGTCCGAGTACATTCCCTTTATCGCGCTGATCGCCGCGCTCTACATCGTGGCCGGCGGCATCTGCGTGCGCGGCAACCTGCACGGCACGCCGCGCCTGAACACCGGCCTGCTCGCACTCGGTACCGCGCTTGCCAGCCTGATGGGCACCACCGGCGCCGCCATGCTGCTGATCCGGCCATTGCTGCGCGCCAACGACAACCGCAGGCATGTGGCGCACGTGGTGGTGTTCTTTATCTTCCTGGCAGCCAATGCGGGCGGCGCGCTGACGCCGCTGGGCGATCCGCCGCTGTTCCTGGGATTCCTCAAGGGCGTGGACTTCTTCTGGACCCTGCGCAATATCCTGCCCGAGACGCTCTTTGTCTGCGGGGCGCTGCTGGTGATCTTCTATTTCGTCGATCGCTACTACTACCTGAACAAGGAAGAGGAGCTGCCGGCGGCGGCCGATCCCACGCCGGACTCGCCGGGCGTCCGCATCGAGGGCAAGCGTAATTTCGTGCTGCTGCTGGCGGTGGTGGGGCTGGTGCTGATGAGCGGGCTGTGGAAACCAGGCATCGAGTTCGACGTGATGGGAACCCACGTCGGCCTGCAGACGGTGGTGCGCGACGTGATGCTGGTGGCGGTGGCGCTGGTGTCCCTGTTGATCACGCCTGTCACCGCGCGCACCGGCAACGAGTTCAACTGGGAGCCGATCCTGGAAGTGGGCAAGCTGTTCGCCGGCATCTTCCTTACCATCATCCCGGTGATCGCCATGCTCAAGGCTGGCACGGACGGCGCCTTCGCCGGCGTGATCCGTCTGGTGAGCGACGCGGGCGGCCAGCCCATCGACAGCATGTATTTCTGGGCCACGGGCATCCTGTCGTCCTTCCTGGACAATGCGCCGACCTACCTGGTGTTCTTCAATACGGCCGGCGGCGACCCGGCCACGCTGATGACGCGCAACGCTTCGACGCTGGCGGCGATCTCGGCCGGCGCGGTGTTCATGGGCGCCAATACCTATATCGGCAACGCGCCCAACCTGATGGTCAAGGCGATTGCCGAAAGCCGCGGTGTGCGCATGCCCAGCTTCTTCGGCTATATGCTGTGGTCGATCTGCGTGCTGGTGCCGCTGTTCCTGGTGATGACCTTTATCTTCTTCCGCGTGTGAGCATGACCAAGCCTTCCATCCTCGTAACCCGCGCCGTCTTTCCGGAAGTGATCGACCGGCTCGCGCAATATTTCGACGTCGACAGCAACCAGCAGGACGTGGCGCTCGATGGCGCCGCGCTCAGGCAACGCCTCGTGGGCAAGTCCGGCGTGCTGGCCAATGCCGCGGATCGTATCGATGGCGAACTGGTGGCCGGACTGCCGGCGCTGCGCGCGGTCTGCAATATGGCCGTCGGCTACAACAACCTCGATGTGCCGGCACTGACCGCCGCCGGCATCGTGGCGACCAACACGCCCGATGTACTGACGGAAACCACCGCCGATTTTGGCTGGGCCCTGCTGATGGCCACTGCGCGCCGCGTGACCGAATCCGAGCACTGGCTGCGCGCCGGCAAGTGGGAGCGGTGGAGCTACGACATGTTCCTCGGCATGGACCTGTACCGCAGCACGCTCGGCATCCTTGGCATGGGCCGCATCGGCCAGGCGCTGGCGCGCCGCGCTGCGGGGTTTGGCATGTCCGTGCTCTATCACAACCGCAGCCGCCTGCCGGAGGAGACCGAGCGCGCGCTCAATGCGCGCTATGTCAGCAAGACGGAATTGCTTGCGCAATCCGATCACCTGCTGCTGGTGCTGCCGTATAGCGCGCAGAGCCATCACAGCATCGGCGCCGCCGAACTGACGCAAATGAAGCCGTCGGCCACGCTGGTCAACCTGGCACGCGGCGGCGTGGTAGACGACGCCGCGCTGGCCGAGGCGCTGCGCGAGCGCCGCATCTTCGCCGCGGGCCTCGACGTGTTCGAAGGCGAGCCGCAGGTCCATCCCGGCCTGCTGACCGTGCCTAACGTTGTGCTGACCCCGCACATTGCCAGCGCCTCGGAGAAGACCCGTCGCGCCATGGCGGATCTCGCCGCCGATAACCTGATCGCTGCGCTCAATGCAGGCCCGCAGGCAGGCCGTCCGCCTTCATTGATCAATCCCGAGGTGATGGCGCACCGCCGCTGATCCTCTCGCTGCACGCGTCGTGCCGCCTGCGCGCTGGTCTCTCCAGCTTGCCGGCGCGGCACGGCTTTTTGCGTACTTCAGACTTTCATGACCCTGATTCCCCTTTTGACCCTGGCTCTTGCGCTGGTAGCCGTGCTGCTGCTGGCGGTGCTGTTGCTGCGGCCACGCGTTGCACCGGAGACCGCCAGCCTGGAACTGCTGCGCCAGCTCGCCGAACTGCGAGCCGAAGGCGCGCGCGGCAATGAGCGCCTGGAGCGCGAATTGCGCACGGAGGTCACGGAGAGCGCGCGCGTCGGCCGCGGCGAGGCCGGCCAGCAGATGATGCGTTTCCAGCAGACGTTGTCTTCGCAACTCACCAGCATCGCCACGCTGCAGAACAACCAGATCGACATGTTCGCGCAGCAGCTTGCCAAGCTGACCGAGTCCAATGTCCAGCAACTGGAGCAGGTCAGGCAAAGCCTGCTGCAGCAGGGCCAGCAGGCACGTGACGAGCAGGGCAGCGCGCTGCGCCGCTTTGGCGACATGCTGCAGCAGCAGCTGGCGCAAATGTCCGAAGGCAACGAGCGCCGCCTGGGCGAAGTGCGCACCACGCTGGAACAGCGGCTCAAGGAAATCGAGGCGAATAACTCGGCCAAGCTCGAGGAAATGCGCCGCACCGTCGACGAGAAGCTGCACGCCACGCTCGAACAGCGGCTTGGCGAATCCTTCAAGCTGGTGTCGGACCGGCTCGAACAGGTACATCGCGGACTGGGCGAAATGCAGGCGCTGGCGCAAGGCGTGGGCGATCTCAAGCGGGTGCTGACCAACGTGAAATCGCGCGGGACCTGGGGCGAAGTGCAACTGGAGATGCTGCTCGAGCAGATGCTGACTGCCGAGCAATACGCCAAGAACGTCGAGACGGTCCGCAATACCGGGGCGCGTGTGGAGTTCGCGATTCGCCTGCCGGGCAAGGATGCCGCCGGCGGGCAGGTTTGGCTGCCAATCGACGCCAAGTTTCCGAAGGAGCAATACGAACGCCTGCTCGACGCACAGGAGCGTGGCGATGTCGACGGCGTGGCCCTGGCAGGGCGCGAGCTGGAAGTGGCGATCAAGCGCGAGGCACAGACGATTTCCGAGAAATATGTATCGCCGCCTGCCACCACTGACTTCGCCATCCTCTTCCTGCCCACTGAGGGTTTGTACGCCGAGGTCTTGCGGAGGCCCGGGCTGGCGGACCTGCTGCAACGCAATTACCGCGTGACGGTAGCGGGGCCGACCACGCTGGCCGCCCTGCTCAACAGCCTGCAGATGGGATTTCGTACACTCGCGCTCGAGCGCCGCTCAAGCGAAGTGTGGGAGGTGCTCGGCGCGGTCAAGACCGAGTTCGGCAAGTTTGGCGATGTCCTGGCCAAGACCCGGGACACGCTGGAGCGTGCCGCCCGCAACATCGAGCAGGCCGAAGTGCGCACGCGCCAGATGGAGCGCAAGCTGCGCACGGTGGAGGCTCTGCCGGGAGAAAACGCGCAAGCGTTGCTCGGCCTTGCTGCCGTGCCGGACGAAGCGGCGCAAGAACGTCAAGAGGGTGAAGCGGGCTGAGGAGCGGGGAGGCCGGTGGCGCCGCAGATTGAAAAAAAGCGCATCGAATCGATGCGCTTTTTTACTTTGGGAGCAGGCAACTCAGGGCAGGTCCCGAATCGTCACCTCGATGCCGCCGAAACGCGCGGCCACCCAGTTGTAGGCCTTGCAGGCCAGCCAGAGCAGGCCGAAGCCGATCAGCGCATTGAGAATCAGTGCCGTGAAGACGGTGATGCCGGGCAGGTCGCCATAGCGGATGAAAGCCACGAACAGCCCAAGCGAGACGATGGGTACCGAAAAGCACAGGTACACGAGCACGAGCGCGCGGGCGGTTTTGACCGGGTGGAGGTAGGCAATCTCCTGATTCATGACAGCTTGGGTAGTAGCAAAGTAATGTTGCGCAAGTGTATCGGTTGGGGGAGGCGGCGCATAGTCCGGCACTCGCGGGGTAAGGAAAACCGCCGATCTGCTTGCTAAACGCCGGCAAAACTGCTGCGCAAAAACGACACAAAGGTGCGGCCAACGTACCGTGGCAAGCTTTACAGCAGCCCGTCGAACAGCATGACTTCCACCTCGTCGCCGGCCGCCACCATGTCTTGCTCGTGGCCGAGCACGATAAAGCAATTGGCCTCGCTCATCGAGCGCAGCACGCCCGAGCCCTGCTGGCCGGTAATGCTCACTTGCCAGCCGCCATCCGGCGCTGGGGCCAGGATGCCGCGCTGGTACTCGGTGCGGCCTGGCTTCTTGCGGATCGGCTGCGCGCTGCGCACGCGCATCAGCGGCAGGGGCGCCACTTTCGCACCCATTTGCCGGTGCAGCGCAGCCCGCACAAAGTGATAGAACGTCACCATCACCGCCACCGGATTGCCCGGCAGGCCGAACAGCAACGCCTCGCGGCCATGGGAGACGATGCGGCCGAAGGCCATCGGCCGGCCTGGGCGCATGGCGATCTTCCAGAAGGTCACATCACCCAGCTGGGCCATGATCTGCTTGGTGTAGTCGGCTTCGCCCACCGACACGCCGCCGGACGTAATGACCGCATCGGCGTTTTCGCAAGCGGAGCGAAACGCCGCCTCGAGGGCTTCGGGGTCGTCCCGTACCACGCCCATGTCGATCAGGTCCACGTTGAGCCGCCGCAGCATGCCATGCAGCGTATAGCGGTTGGAGTCGTAGACGCAGCCGGCGTCGAGCGGCTCGCCGATCGAGCGCAACTCGTCTCCGGTGGAGAAGAAGGCCACGCGCAGGCGGCGGCACACCTTGACCTCGGCAACGCCCAGCGAAGCCAGCAGCCCGAGGTCCGCCGGTTGCAGGATGCGTCCGGCGGCCAGCGCCGGCTGGCCGATGGCGAGGTCTTCGCCTCGCAGGCGGCGGTTGTCGCCGGCACGCACCGCGCGGGCGTCAAAGCGAACCTGTTCGCCATGCGCCTCGACGAATTCCTGGGGAATCACGGTATCGCAGCCGGCCGGCATGATGGCGCCCGTCATGATGCGTACCGCCTGCCCGCGCGCGACCGGCTGCTCGCATGCTGTGCCGGCGAAGGCGCTGCCGACCACCGTCAGCGTGATATCGCCGCCGGCGGCAAGATCGCCGCTGGCAAACGCATAACCGTCCATGGCGGAGTTATCGTGCGCCGGGACGTCCAGCGTGGAGATGATGTCCTCGGCGAGCACGCGGTCGAGCGCCGAGCGGATGGCGAGCTGCTCGGTCCCACGTACGGGCTCGACCACCTCGCCGATGATCTGGTTGGCCTGCGCCACCGGCAACGCGCCGGGATCGTAGTCGGACAGGCAGGAAATGACGGAATGTAGTGATGGCATGGACCGTTCCCGGGGCAGCGGCCTGGCTTGGTTGTTCAGCGCGCTTCCAGCGTGCGCAACTCGTCCAGGGTATTGATATTGGCGAAGGCGCCGGCGTCGTCGAACAGGACTTCGGCCAGGCGATGAGAGGCGGCCCAGGTTTCGATCTTGCGGCCGCCGCCGTTGAGGAAAGCCAGCAGGCTATCGTGCGCGGTGACCGGCATCAGGCAAAACACCGGCTGGGCTTGCCGGCGGCCGTCCGCGTCGATGGTAACCGGGATGGCCATCTCCGCGCCTTGCTCGTCGATCGCGCTCGCCAGGCGCGCAGCCAGGTCGCTCGGCAGGAAAGGCGAATCGCAGGGGGCGCTCAGCATCCAGCCCGTCTGGCATTGCTCCAGCCCGGCCAGCATGCCGGCCAGGGGACCGGCGAAGTCCGGCACCGAATCGGTGACCACGGGCACGCCGAAGGACTCATACGCGGCCAGATTGCGGTTAGCGTTGATCAGCATGCCGCCCGTCTGCGGCGACAGGCGCATCAGCGTATGCATCGCCATGGGCGCGCCGCGGAAGGGCTGCAGGCCCTTGTCGGTGCCGGCCATGCGGCTGCCCCTGCCGCCGGCCAGGATCAGGCCGGTAATGTCGTCGCGTGAAATCATCGGAATACGGAATAGGTTGGTGGTTTGGCCGGCGCGGCTGCGGGGCGGTTGTGGTCAACCGCCGATATAAGACATTTCGATCTTGTTCTCGGCACGTGCCTGCCGCACCGCGGGATCGCTGCGCAGCTCGGAGTAACGATCGGTGCGCGCCTGCCAGACCCCGGCGATGGCATTGGAGATTTCCAGGTCGCTGTGGCCGCCGCGCAGCAGCGCGCGCAGGTCGTAGCCTTCGGTGGCGAACAGGCACAGGTAGAGCCGGCCTTCGGTCGACAGGCGGATACGGCTGCAGTCCCCGCAGAAGGCGTGGGTCACGCTGGAGATCACGCCGATCTCGCCGGCGCCGTCGCGGTAACGCCAGCGCTCGGCAGTCTCGCCGCTGTAGTTGGCGGGGATGGCTTCGAGTGCGAAGGCTTCATCGATGCGGCGCACCACCTCGGCGGAGGGCAGCACCTCATTCATCTGCCAATGGTTGCTGGCACCCACGTCCATGAATTCGATAAAGCGCACGATGATGCCGCTGCCGCGGAAATGCGCGGCCATCGGCACGATCTCGGCGTCGTTGGTGCCGCGCTTGACTACCATATTGACCTTGAGCGGCGCCAGGCCGACAGCCTGGGCGGTCTCGATGCCGTCCAGCACGTCGCGTACCGCGAAGTCGACATCGTTCATGCGGCGGAAGGTGGCGTCGTCGATGGCGTCCAGGCTCACGCTCACGCGCGACAGGCCCGCGTCGCGCAACGAGCGCGCCTTGCGGGCAAGCAGCGAAGCATTGGTGGTGAGGGTGAGGTCGAGCGGCTTGCCCGAAACCGTCTCGATGCGCGCGAGCATCTCCACCAGCTTCTCGATGTTCTTGCGCAACAGCGGCTCTCCGCCCGTCAGGCGGATCTTCTCCACGCCGTGCGCAACGAACAGGCGGGCGGCTCGCTCGATCTCCTCGAAGCTCAGCAACTCGGAATGCGGCAGGAAGGTGTAGTCCTTGTCGAACACTTCCTTGGGCATGCAATACACGCAACGGAAATTGCAGCGGTCCGTGACCGAGATGCGCAAATCGTGCAGCGGCCTGCCGCGGGTGTCGGCAACCAGTCCGGACGGGGCGGCGAGCTCGTCCGGGATGCTGGGCGTCATCGAACGGTAGCGATGGTCGCGCAGATCGAAAATGGGAATGACGGATTCGGTCATGGCCTGGGACGTGGCAATGCGGTGACGGGCGGCTTTGGCGCGGTCGCGTGGGGGCAAGCAGCGCCCGTTCGGGGCACCATCGTGGCGGTGCCATCTAATTGTCATTCTAGCCGAGCCGGGCATGGTAGCGCCGGCGTCACCATGCGCAGGACCTGGAAATACGCGGGCGAGCCTCGCCGATCCGGCGCGGACACGAAAAAAGGGACGGCTGCGCCGTCCCTTTCCCTGGTACCCGCGAGGGTGCCGTTTACTTCTGTTGCGTCGCAGCCGCGTTATCGCCGGCGGTCTCGACCAGAATCATCGGACCTTCCGGCAGCGGCGGCAGGGGCTTGCGCTCCCGCACGACGCGCGGTGCCGGGGGGATGCTGGCGGCCGCTTCCTGCGCGGCGCGCAGCTTGCTGACGTCGGTGTTGACCCACTSGAGRCCGGCCGAAGCCAGCATCGGTTGCAGGCTTTCCACGGCCACCGGCGCGGCGGCTGCCGCTACGACGGGGGCTGCAGCCGGTACCGGGGCCGGAGCTGCGGCGGGTGCGACCACCGGCACTTCGACAGCGGGTGCCACGACAGCAGGCGCCGGTGCGGCGGGTTCCGCCACGGCGGGTGCGGGTTCGTAGGCGACCGGGCTGGCAACAGCCGCTTCGACCACCGGTTCAGGTACCGTTTCGATGACCGGTTCAGCGACCGGCGCCGATACAGGTGTTGCAACAGGCGCGACCGGCTCCGGCATCACCACCGCAGCCTCGACAGGCTGGTAGGCCGGGACGCTGGGAGCGGATTCGGCGACCACCACGGTGGTGGCTTCCACCACGACAGCTTCAGCGACAACGGCCGGTGCGGCGATTTCACGGACTTCGCCCGAGTCTTCGCTTTCACCGCTTTCGTTGGCCTGGGCGCTATCGTCACGCTCGCGGCGGTAGCGATTGCGGCCACGGCGATTGCGGCGGCGGCGTTCTTCGCCTTCGCCATTCTCGCTGCCTTCAGTAGCATCCTGCAGGTCGGTGCGAACGTTTTCGGCGTCGTCGTGCGAGGCAACCGGCGCCGCTACGGCGGGGGCTGCCACGGCGGCGGCTACCGCTGCGGTGCCAAGGGCTTCGGCCGCCAGGCTTTCGCTGGCTTCGCCTTCGCGCGGTGCGTCGCCGCGCTCACGCTGGCGGTCGCGCTGGCGCTCGCGGCGTTCCTGGTTACGGTCACGGCGGCCTTCGCCACGGCCTTCCGTACGCTCGGCAGGTGTGCCCTCGGGCTGGCGGGCCGGCTGGACTTCCAGTGCAGCCTGGCGCGGGGCGCGGCTACTACGTTCACCGCGTTCGCCTCGCTCGCCACGTTCACCTCGCGCCTCGGCGCGTTCGCCCCGTTCGGTGCGCTGTTCACCACGTTCCGCGCCGCGTTCGGCGCGCTCACCACGTTCCTGGGGTGCGCGCTGGCCGCGGCCTTGGCGCTCGCCGCGTTCGCCACCGCGTTCGCCGCGCTGGCCACGCTCGCCGCGGCCTTCGCCGCGTTCACCACGCTGGCCGCGCTCGCGACGGCTCTCCGCGCTGCGTTGTTCCGCGTCCACCGGCTTGGCCGGTTCGGCGGCGGGCGCTGCCGGCTTGGCGCCGAACAGGCTCTTGAGCCAGCCCATGAAGCCGCCGCCGACCACCGGCTGGGTGGCCGGTGCCGGACGTGCGGGAGCGGCTTCCGGGCGCGGCGCGCGCTCGGCGCGCGGTACCGAAACCGGCGCTGGCTGTTCTGGGGTAATGCCCTTGACCGCAGCTTCCTGGCGCGGCTTGGCATCTTCCTTCTTGCGGCTGCTGTAGCTGGTGTCGGCTTCCAGTTCCTTGGCGGCAGCCTCGGCCATCTTGTAGCTGGCGGTGCTGTCTTCCAGGCGCGGGTCGTCGTGACGCAGGCGCTCCAGCTTGTAGTGCGGGGTCTCGAGGTGCTTGYTGGGGATCAGCAGCACATTGACCTTGAACCGCATTTCGATCAGGTTGATGTCCTGGCGCTTCTCGTTGAGCAGGAACGCTGCCACTTCCACCGGTACCTGGCAGTGGATGGCGGCGGTGTTTTCCTTCATCCCTTCTTCCTGGATGATGCGCAGGACCTGCAGGGCGGAAGATTCGGTATCGCGGATATGGCCGGTGCCGTTGCAGCGCGGGCAAGTGATGTGCGAGCCTTCCGACAGCGACGGGCGCAGGCGCTGGCGCGACAGTTCCATCAGGCCGAAGCGGCTGATCTTGCCCATCTGCACGCGGGCGCGGTCATGGCGCAGGGCATCCTTCAGGCGCGTTTCCACGTCCTTCTGCGCCTTGCTGGCTTCCATGTCGATAAAGTCGATCACGATCAGGCCGCCCAGGTCGCGCAGGCGCAACTGGCGAGCGATTTCGTCGGCGGCTTCGAGGTTGGTGCGCAGCGCGGTTTCCTCGATGTCGGCGCCCTTGGTGGCGCGGGCCGAGTTCACGTCCACCGATACCAATGCCTCGGTATGGTCGATCACGATGGCGCCGCCCGAGGGCAACATCACCATGCGCGAGTACGCCGATTCGATCTGGTGCTCGATCTGGAAACGCGAGAAGAGGGGGACATCGTCCCGGTACTTCTTCACGCGGTTCATATTGTCGGGCATGACCACGCTCATGAAGGCGCGGGCCTGCTCGTAGATTTCGTCGGTGTCGATCAGGATCTCGCCGATATCCGGCTGGAAGTAATCGCGGATGGCGCGGATCACCAGGCTGGATTCGAGATAGATCAGCAGCGGGGCCTTGTTGTCGCCGGCGGCGCCGTCGATGGCCTTCCACAGTTGCAGCAGGTAGTTCAGGTCCCACTGGAGCTCTTCGGCCGAGCGGCCGATGCCGGCGGTGCGGGCAATGATGCTCATGCCCTCGGGCACGGTCAGCTGGCCCATGGTCTCGCGCAGTTCCTGGCGGTCCTCGCCCTCGATGCGGCGCGATACACCACCGCCGCGCGGGTTGTTGGGCATCAGCACCAGGTAGCGGCCGGCCAGCGAGATAAAGGTGGTCAGCGCCGCGCCCTTGTTGCCGCGCTCTTCCTTTTCCACCTGGACGATCAGTTCCTGGCCTTCGTGCAGCGCGTCCTGGATGCGTGCGTTGCGCACGTCCACGCCTTCCTTGAAGAAGGCGCGCGCCACTTCCTTGAAGGGCAGGAAGCCATGGCGTTCTTCGCCGTAGTTGACGAAGCAGGCCTCCAGCGACGGTTCGATACGGGTGATGACACCCTTGTAGATGTTGCCCTTGCGCTGTTCGCGCCCGGCAGCTTCGATGTCGATATCGATCAGTTTCTGACCGTCGACGATGGCGACGCGCAATTCTTCCTGCTGCGTCGCGTTAAAAAGCATGCGTTTCATCGCATTACCTCACTCAATGCCGAGGATTGCACCGGCATGCGGTGCCCGCGGCGTTCCGTGGAGCACGCGAGGGAGCGAGTGAGGGCGCGAGAATTGCCGAAAGCGCCGGCGCGCAAATGGGCGCGGCCGGCTGGGCGCGGGTGAAAGAGAGGTAACGACGTCGAAAGCGCCGTCCGCATGGTCGGAGAGAACGCCGGCAAGCTGCTCTTCGCAGCGATCCGGCGGGTTTCCGGCTGGCATGGCGGCAACGCGGGCGCAAAGGGGCGCCGTCGCATCGCGGCCGGCCGCGGAAGGCCTAGACGCGTCAAAGAGCAAGTTTGTCGTCACGGCAATGCTGCTTCGCTACCTGACATCTCCTGGCGGGCGCACCTACTACTTCTTGGAGTTCTGCGACCGGGCGCCGGTATAACTAGTCAGGCGGCGTTGGAAGCATGCCGGCGGCACCGTTTCCCGGTGCGGGCGGGACTTCTCTCACCAGAGTGGATGCCGGGAGGGCATCCACTATCAAATTCTGTTCTACCTGAACACTACATTCCCACGTGACCGCCGTCAGCGCCGAAGTTGCCTTTGGGCGACTTCCTGCGCGGGCGATACCGTGCGTGCTGCGTTTTTGCTGCCATTCACCAGCCCGGGGCTCGCGTTGTACGCAAAGAAGCCGGAGGCTGGCAGGGCTGGCGGCAACCCGAAGTGTAAAATACGACGAATCGCCTACACCTGACTTGCGCTGCCGGTCTTTGGCCGGAACAGCGAGGAAATTATATTGAAAATGAATGAGTTACGCCATCAAATTGAAAAAGAGGTGCGGCCCGCCGCGGCCGGGCCCCAGGTGGCGTACGTAACAATCGGCGACGAGGCCGATGGCCAGCGGATCGACAACTTCCTGCTGAAGCTCTCGAAAGGGGTGCCGAAGAGTCATGTCTACCGCATCCTGAGGTCGGGGGAAGTGCGGGTCAACAAGGGGCGGGTCGATGCGACTTATCGCCTGCAGCTTGGCGATGTCGTGCGGATTCCGCCCATGCGGGTCGCGACTCCGGCACCTGATGGCGGCAAATTCGTGCCGCCGGCCAGTTTCCCGGTTGTCTTCGAGGATGATTACCTGCTGGTGATCAACAAGCCTGCCGGCGTGGCCGTGCACGGCGGGTCCGGCGTGGCGTTTGGCGTGATCGAGCAGTTGCGGCGGGCGCGCCCGCAGGCCAAGTTCCTTGAACTCGTGCACCGCCTCGATCGCGAGACCTCCGGCCTGCTGGTGCTGGCGAAGAAGCGCTCGGCGCTGGTCAACCTCCATGAACAGATGCGCGGCAGCGCGCTGGACAAGCGATACTTCGCGTGCGTGGCAGGGCACTTCGAGAATGCCCGGCAGCACGTGAAGCTGCCACTATTTAAATACACCACCGCCGAGGGAGAGCGCCGGGTACGCGTGCAGGACGACGGGATTGCCTCGCATACCGTGTTCAACCGGCTTGAAGTCATGCCGGGCTTCACCCTGCTCGAGGCCGAGCTGAAGACGGGGCGGACGCACCAGATCCGGGTCCACCTGGCGCATTCCGGCTTCCCTATCCTCGGCGACGAAAAATACGGCGATTTCGCCCTGAACAAGGCGCTGGCCCGCAGCGGTGCCAATCCCGGGCTCAAGCGCATGTTCCTGCACGCGCATAGCCTGACCTTTACACATCCGGTAAGTGGTGAAATCATCACTGTCGTTGCACCCATGCCGCCGGAGTGCGAAACCTTCCTGCAGCAAGCACGTAACCAGCGCGCCCGCGACTAAGGCGCCCATGAGGAAATCAATGGCCAGGCAACGCTTCGACCTGATCGTGTTCGACTGGGATGGAACCCTGATGGATTCCACCCCGACCATCGCCAAGTGCATCCAGCTAGCCAGCCGCGACCTTGGCCTGCCGGTACCCGACGACAGCGCGGCCAGCCATGTGATCGGGCTGGGGCTCAAGGATGCGCTGTCCTATGCGGTGCCCACGCTCGATCCCGCTGACTATCCCAAGCTGGCAGAGCGCTATCGCTTCCACTTCCTGACCCGCGACGCGGAACTGGTGCTGTTCGATGGGGTTCGCGAGATGCTGGAGGCATTGCACGCAGAGCACTATTTTCTTGGCGTGGCAACGGGCAAGACCCGCGTTGGCCTGCAGCGCGCCCTGGAGGCTACCGGCCTGGTCCGTCTGTTCGACGGTACGCGCTGCGCGGACGAAACCTTTTCCAAGCCTCACCCGGCCATGCTGCAAGAGCTGGCCAGGGAACTGGGGCAGGATATGGAGCGCACGGTCATGATTGGTGATACTACCCATGACCTGCAGATGGCGGCCAATGCCGGCGCGGCAGGGATCGGTGTCGGCTATGGTGCCCACCCGGCGGACGCCTTGCGTGCAATGGCGCCGCTGCATTGCGCATCCTCGATCGCCGATCTGCAAGACTGGCTGTTGACACATGCCTGACGCGGCGGTTGCCGGCATGTCCGGGCAGYGCCGCTTATGCGCAACTGAAGACCTGGCTGAAGGCGGCGCCGGGGTGCGCTTCATGGTCGAAATGGGTGGCCGTCCTGTTGGCGCGTTTGTCGTGCGCTTCGGGGGCGGTGTCCATGGCTACCTGAACCAGTGCGCCCACGTGCCGATGGAGCTCGATTGGCAGGAGGGACAGTTTTTCGAGTCCTCGGGCCTATACTTGATGTGCGCGACACATGGCGCGATTTATGCGCCGGACAGTGGCTTGTGCCTGGGTGGGCCTTGCCGGGGCGCTTCGTTGTCGAAGCTGCGCGTCGAGGAACATGACGGCAATGTGTACTGGTTCCCGGAAAGCCCATACGAAGTCCCCGCTGGCTAGCCGGCAAGCAGACGCCGACCTATTCCTAATCAAGAGCCAACTGCATGACTGAACAGCAAAAACCGCCTCAGGACGAGTCTGGCAAGACGCCGGATCCGGCTGCTCCTACCAGCGCCGGGGCGGAGGATCGGCTGGAGACCGCTTCCCAGGCTGATTTTCCGTTGGAGCAAGACTTGCGCGCCGGGGATGCGGCCACACAAAAAGAAGCCAGCCAGCGCAAGGAGCGCCTGGCCGGCCGCGAAGTCGGGCCAGTCCCGACTGGCACGGGCTGGGAGCGGGATGTGCTGGAAAAGGTGCTGATGGCGACCTTGCGCGAGCAGCGTGCCGCGCGTCGGTGGCGGATCTTTTTCCGTTTTGTCGGGTTAGCCCTGCTGGCGCTGCTCTTCTTCACCATTTTCGACTTCAAGGGCGACGGCGGCATCGCCACTAGTGGCCGCCATACGGCAATGGTGTCGCTCGACGGCGAGATCGCCGCCGGTACGCCAGCCAGCGCTGAATCGATCAACGCCGCCTTGCAGGCTGCATTCGCCGACACCAATGCCGCGGGCATCATCCTGAAGATCAATTCTCCGGGCGGCTCACCGGTACAGGCCGGCATGATCAACGATGAAATCCGCCGCCTGCGGACCCTCTATCCGTCCAAGCCGTTTTACGTAGTGGTGGAGGAAATCTGCGCCTCGGGCGGTTACTACGTGGCGGCGGCGGCGGACAAGATTTATGTCGACAAGGCCAGCATCGTGGGTTCGATCGGCGTGCTGATGGATGGTTTCGGCTTCACCGGCCTGATGGACAAGCTTGGCGTGGAACGCCGGCTTTACACCTCCGGCGCCAACAAGGGCATGCTCGATCCCTTCTCGCCGCAAGTGCCGAGGCAGAAACAATTTGCCGAGACCATGCTCAAGCAGATCCATCAGCAGTTCATCGATGTGGTCAAGGAAGGTCGTGGCGATCGCCTGAAGGAGGACCCGGATCTTTTCTCCGGCTTGTTCTGGTCCGGCGAGCGCAGTGTCGAGTTGGGCCTGGCCGACGGGCTGGGCAACGCCGACTACGTGGCGCGGGATCTGTTCAAGGCCGAGGACATTGTGGACTACACCGTCAAGGAGAACATCGCGGAGCGGGTAGCCAAGCGCTTCGGCGCGGCGATGGGTACGGCGGCGATGAAGACCATGTTGTTTGGCTCGCACGTGCAAGCCATTCGCTAATCGGACCTACCGCAAGAAATGTGGGGCGCTTGCGCCCCACATTTCGTTTCTCCGCCTTGTCTTCAGGCCGCCAGCAGCGAGAAGATGGCCGGCCGTCTGTTCAGTTCCAGCCGCTCAGGACGCCAATCGGAAATCGGCAGGGTTACGATCGTTTCGCTCGGCAAGGTCAGGTCCACCGCGATCGACAGCAGGCTGGTGCCGGCGCAATGCTGGCGCATGGCTTCAAGCAGGGGGCCATTGCGGTAGGGTGTCTCGATCCAGACCTGGGTCTGGTGTGCCTTGCGTGAAAGCTGCTCCAGTTCGCGCAGCCGCCTGGCGCGTTCGCCAGCGTCCACCGGCAGGTAGCCGTTGAAGGCAAAGCTCTGGCCGTTCAGGCCGGACGCCATCACGGCCAGCAGGATCGAGCTCGGCCCAACCAGCGGCCGTACGCGCACACCTTTGGCATGGGCCAGCCGCACCAGGTTGGCGCCGGGATCG
Organism: Cupriavidus sp. 05N39; assembly: GCF_056397325.1. Classification (NCBI taxonomy): domain Bacteria; kingdom Pseudomonadati; phylum Pseudomonadota; class Betaproteobacteria; order Burkholderiales; family Burkholderiaceae; genus Cupriavidus; species Cupriavidus sp. 05N39. The sequence goes on along the minus strand of NZ_JBFTNE010000059.1, from coordinate 46,991 downwards.
GCCACCGCCGGCACGCCGGCTTCGGATAGCAGGCCACCGTCGCGGCCCGCGCGGATCGGGGCCAGCAGGTCGGCCAGGGCGCCGTCGCGCGTGTTGACGTTGAGTTCGCGAATCTCGATCTGCTGGATCGGCCTGGCCAGCGGGCAGGTCTCGCCCAGCTTCTTCAGAAAAGCGCGAGCTGTCTTGGCGTTTTCCGCCACCAGGTAATCCAGCCCCGCGGCGATTTGCTGAACGCCCGCCGGAATCACGTCCGGCAGGGGATCCGTCTCGTCGCGCTTTCCCAGGGTGTTGGGGATCAAATATAGGATGCCGCTCATGCTTGGGTTCTCGTGTTTCGTCTGTGTTGTCGGCGCGCGCCGGCTGAGAGCTTAGTCCAGGAAAAAGGGGTAGCCGGCCTGGCGCAGCATGGTCGTCAGTGCAATTAGCGGCAAGCCTACCAGCGCGGTGGGATCGTCCGATTCCATGTGCGAGAGCAGGGCGATGCCCAGGCCTTCGGATTTTGCGCTGCCCGCCACGTCGTAGGGGCGCTCGATGCGTAGGTAGGCGTCCAGTTCGTGGTCGGGAAGCTCACGGAAGGTGGCGCGGGTCTGGACATCCGCTAGCTGGGCTTCACCGTTGCGGCCGTCAAGCAGGCACAGTGCGGAATGGAAAGTGACGGTACGGCCTCGCATCAACTGCAATTGTGCCAGTGCCTGCGCGTGCGAACCGGGTTTGCCGATTTGCCTGCCATCCAGCGTGGCCACTTGATCGGAGCCAATGACCAGCGCGCCTGGATGCCGTTCGGCAATGGCCTGGGCCTTGCCGCGAGAGAGCCGCAGGGCCGTGGCTTCCGGGCTTTCGCCGGTCAGCGGGCTTTCGTCGATGTCCGGCGTCGCTACCTCGAAAGGGATGCGCAGGCGCTGCAGCAATTCGCGGCGATACGGCGAACTGGAGCCTAGGATCAGGGTGGGGCGGGAGGATTGCGACATAAGTAGTTGAGCGAAAAGGGAAAGCGGCGTATGGCCGTCTTCCAAAATTTTGACCGCGGCAGAAAAATCGACGTATAATCTCGCGTTTAGCCAAGCAAGTCCGGCGCAAATCCGTGTGTATACCGGTTTTGTGCGGCGCCCGGGTCACGTTTCGATGGTGTATGCGTCGAAACAGCGGTCGAAACCGCGATGCCCGGGATGCCCCGGCAAGACGGCACGATAAGACATGACCCAGCCGATTGACCCGCGCGCGCTCGATCTCTTCGCATTTTGCCGCGCTGGTGGCGAAGCCACCGGCGAAGTCGCGGCGCGCGATTTGCCGCGCATCATAGCCGAGACCGCCGCGCATGCGCCAGTGTCGGCGCCGGACGAGGTCTTCAGCTACTCGCTCACCGGCTTTGTCGAGGAAGAAGCGAGCGAACCCGGTACGCCGGCAACGCAGCACCTTTACGTCGACCTGACCGTGAATGGCCAGGTGTGGCTGGATTGTCAGCGTTGCCTGGGGATCTATGCTCAGGCGATCGCCACGGACATGTGCTTCGAGGTGGTCGCCAGCGAGGAAGAGGCCGACGCGGCACCCATGGACGACGACGAGATTGATGTGATCGTCGGTTCCCGGCGCTTCGACCTGCTGACGCTGATTGAAGATGAAGTGCTGCTGGCCTTGCCGGTAGCTCCCAAGCATGACGTTTGCCCCACGGTTCACGAAAGCCTTGTGACCGGGGTGGACGGACAGGCGGAACCTGAAGCCGAGGTCCCGCTGGAAGAAGAAAAACGGCCTTCGCCCTTTGCGGCGCTGGCCGGCCTGAAAACGAAGCACTGAAGCCGGTTCGCCGGCATCGGGCAGCGAGTTCAAGGCACCAGGATCAGCATCCGGCCGGGCCCGGCTACGCCTCGTGCGGGATGCGTGTGTTACCATTGAAAAATTCTCGAAGGAGTCATCATGGCAGTTCAACAGAACAAGAAGTCGCCCTCCAAGCGCGGCATGCATCGCTCGCACGACCATCTGACGGCGGCAGCGCTGGCAGTGGAGCCGACCACGGGCGAGACCCACCTGCGTCACCACGTGAGCCCGAACGGCTACTATCGTGGCCGCAAGGTCATCAAGACCAAGAACGACTGACAGATCGTTCGGCGTGACTTTGCGTCTCGTACGCGCACGTTGGTAGGTCAAAAACAAAAAAGCGGCAAAATCGTTGCCGCTTTTTTGTTGCGCGCTCGCAGCGCAAGCCGTAGCGCAGGCTTCCACCAGGCCGACTTGCGCCGCTTGCTCAAGCCGAGTGCCTGGCCGAGGCCATGTACGGCGGCCGGAGGGGCGTCAGATCTCGCCCGCCGTCGAGCGCTCCGGGAGGCGGTCGGGTTGCCGCCGGCCGGTCAGGGCGATGCCTCCGGCCAGGGAGCCAGGTCTTAACGTCACGCCGACAAGCGCTTCTGCACCAGGAAACAATGACGATCAAACTAGCTATCGACTGCATGGGTGGCGATCACGGTGTCTCTGTGACGGTACCAGCGGCGATCAGTTTTCTCTCCAGCCATAGCGACGCCGAAGTGGTGCTGGTCGGCTTGCGGGAAAGCATCGAGCCTCAGCTAAAGAAGTTGCACGCGCTTGATCACCCCCGTGTGCGCATCGTGACCGCGACTGAGGTCATCACCATGGATGACCCGGTCGAGGTGGCGCTGCGCAGGAAGAAAGACTCTTCCATGCGCGTGGCCGTGACCCAGGTGAAAGAGGGCCTGGCGGGCGCCTGCATCTCGGCGGGCAATACCGGAGCGCTGATGGCGGTGTCGCGCTATGTGCTCAAGACGCTCGAGGGCATCGAGCGTCCGGCGATTGCCACCACCATTCCCAATGAGCAGGGCTGGGGCACCACGGTGCTCGATCTCGGTGCCAACRCCGATTGCGAGCCCGAGCACCTGCTGCAATTCGCGCGCATGGCAGAGGCCATGGTTGCCGTGGTGGATCATAAGGAACGTCCCAGCGTCGGCCTGCTGAACATTGGCGAGGAAGTGATCAAGGGCAACGATGTGGTGAAGCGTGCCGGCGAACTGCTGCGCGCTTCGGAACTCAACTTCTACGGCAACGTGGAAGGCAACGACATCTTCAAGGGCACCACCGATATCGTCGTGTGCGATGGCTTCGTCGGCAACGTCGCGCTGAAGAGCAGCGAAGGGCTGGCCAAGATGATCGCCAACATGATCAAGGAAGAATTCACGCGTTCGTGGTTCACCAAGCTGCTGGCGGTCCTGGCTTTGCCGGTGCTCAAGCGGTTGTCCCGGCGCCTGGACCCGGCGCGCTACAACGGCGCTTCCCTGCTCGGTCTGCGCGGGCTGGTCATCAAAAGTCATGGTTCCGCCGACGCGCACGCTTTTGAGTGGGCTATCAAACGCGGGTATGATGCGGCCAGGAATGGTGTGATCGAACGCACCATTCAGGCTTTCGCCAACAAGTCAGGTAACAGCACTCCGGCTACCGGCCCGCAGTCAGGCGCCGAGGATTCCAGTCCAAGCCCGCACGCCGCCTGAGGTCTTGATGTAGATGCCGCGGGCGACGACCCGCGGCCAGACGATCGATCCGACATTACATGACAAGCTACGCAAAAATCATCGGGACCGGGAGCTATTTGCCTCCGCGGCGCGTCACTAACCAAGATATCGCGGCGCAACTGGCTGAGAAGGGCATCGAGACCAGCGACGAATGGATCTTTTCGCGCAGTGGCATCTCGGCCCGCCATTGGGCCGAGCCGGATGTCACCAGCAGCGACCTCGCCGTCAAGGCGGCGGAGCGTGCGCTGGAAGCTGCCGGCATCGATCGCCAGAGCATCGACCTGATCATCGTTGCCACTTCCACACCCGATTTCGTCTTCCCCAGCACCGCCTGCCTGGTGCAGCAGAAGCTTGGCATCACCAACAACTGCGCGGCGTTYGACCTGCAGGCGGTGTGCTCCGGTTTTGTCTATGCGCTGGCCACCGCCGAAAAATTCATCCGTAGCGGTTCGCACCGCAATGCGCTGGTGATTGGCTCGGAAGTGTTCTCGCGCATTCTAGACTTTAACGACCGCACCACCTGCGTGCTGTTCGGCGACGGCGCCGGCGCGGTCGTGCTGTCGGCTTCCGAGGAGCCCGGCATCCTGTCTTCGGCAATGCACTCCGACGGTAGCCACGTGGACATCCTCTGCGTGCCGGGCAATGTCTCGGGCGGCAATATCACCGGCAACCCGTTCCTGCATATGGACGGCCAGGCAGTGTTCAAGCTCGCGGTCACGGTGCTCGACAAGGTGGCGCGCGAAGCGCTCGCCGGCGCGCAGTTCCCGCCCGAAAAAGTAGACTGGCTGATCCCGCACCAGGCCAATATCCGCATCATGCAAAGCACCGCCAGGAAGCTTGGCCTGCCGGCCGAGCGCATGGTGGCGACGGTGCACGAGCACGGCAATACGTCGGCCGCCTCGATCCCCCTGGCACTCGATGTGGCGGTGCGCGATGGCCGCATCGGCGCGGGACACCACGTGCTGATGGAAGGCGTGGGCGGGGGCTTCACCTGGGGCGCGGTACTGCTGCGCATGTAAAATCCGGGCCGGCGCCGCGATGTTGTTTCGTCGCGCCGGTCCTGCGGTATCCATCTTTACGATTCGATTGCGATGAAATTCTCCTTTGTATTCCCAGGGCAGGGCTCGCAGGCAGTCGGGATGCTCAATGCATTCGCCGACAATGCGGTAGTCCGAGCCACTCTGGACGAGGCGTCCGCGGCACTCGGCCAGGACCTGGGCCACCTGATCGCCGAGGGCCCGGCCGAGGAACTTAACCTCACGACCAACACGCAGCCGGTCATGTTGACCGCCGCGGTGGCCATTTACCGTGCCTGGCTCGACGCTGGCGGTGCAGCGCCTGCCCTGGTCGCCGGCCATAGCCTGGGTGAATACTCCGCACTGGTGGCTGCCGGGGTGATTTCCTTTGCCGATGCGGTGCCGTTGGTGCGTTTTCGCGCGCAGGCCATGCAAGAAGCCGTGCCGGTGGGCGAGGGCGGCATGGCAGCCATCCTTGGTCTGTCCGACGACGACGTGCGCGCGGCCTGCGCCGAGGCGTCGGCTGCAGGAGCCGGCGTGGTCGAGGCGGTGAACTTCAACGCGCCTTCGCAGGTGGTGATCGCCGGCAACAAGGCCGCTGTGGAAAAGGCCTGTGAAATGGCCAAGGCGCGCGGCGCCAAGCGTGCGCTGCCGCTGCCGGTTTCGGCGCCGTTCCATTCTTCGCTGCTCAAGCCTGCTTCGGACCGCCTGCGTGAGCGCATGGCGGGCATGACGTTCGCCGCACCGTCCATTCCGCTGGTCAACAACGTTGACGTGGCCATCGTCAATGATCCGGAAGCCATCAAGGACGCGCTGGTTCGCCAGGCGGCAGCTCCGGTGCGCTGGGTCGAATGCGTGCAGAAGATTGCAGCCGAGGGCGTGACCCACGTGATCGAGTGCGGTCCGGGCAAAGTGCTGGCGGGCATGACCAAGCGCATCGACGGCAACCTGGTGGGCGGGGCGATCTTCGATCCGGCCTCCCTGCAGGACACGCTGGCGCTGCTGAAGTAAATAAGGACCAAGGCAATGACGAAATTTCTGGAAAACCAGGTCGCGCTGGTGACCGGCGCATCGCGCGGAATCGGCCGCGCCATCGCGCTGGAGCTGGCCGCCCAGGGCGCCACGGTGGTCGGTACCGCCACCAGCGAGGCGGGGGCCGCCGCGATCAGCGAATACCTGGCGGCAGCCGGCGGCAAGGGCCGCGGAGCCGTGCTCAACGTCAATGATGCGGCGGCTTCCGAAGCGCTGATCGACGAACTCGTCAAGACGCATGGCAGCCTCGGTATTCTGGTGAACAACGCCGGTATTACCCAGGACCAACTCGCCATGCGCATGAAAGACGACGACTGGAGCGCGGTTGTCGAGACCAACATGACGGCGGTGTTCCGCTTGTCGCGCGCCGTGCTGCGCCCGATGATGAAGGCGCGCGGCGGCCGTATCATCAATATCACCTCGGTGGTCGGCTCGACGGGCAACCCCGGGCAAATGAACTATGCGGCCGCCAAGGCCGGCGTCGAAGGCATGAGCCGCGCACTGGCGCGCGAAATCGGCAGCCGGAACGTGACTGTGAACTGCGTGGCGCCTGGCTTTATCGACACCGACATGACCAAGGTCCTGTCGGATGAGCAGCATGCGGCACTGAAGACCCAGATTCCCCTGGGCCGTCTCGGGCAGCCGGAAGATATCGCGCATGCGGTCGCCTTCCTGGCGGGCCCTCAAGCGGCCTACATTACAGGTACGACGCTCCATGTGAATGGTGGCATGTACATGAATTGATCGCCTTGCGTGGTGTCGGGTTCGAAGGAGAAGCCGACAAAAGCCGCGCGAAGTGGTTATTTTTAAAACTGATCGGGCGCTGTTCTTGCAATAGACGGCAGGGGGCATTTTTGTGGCCCAAACCTGCTAAAATGCGCCCACTTTTTGTCGAACTTCCCTGGAGGGTTACATGGACAATATCGAACAACGCGTCAAGAAAATCGTGGCAGAACAACTCGGCGTCGCCGAGGCAGACATCAAGAACGAATCCTCGTTCGTGAACGACCTGGGCGCGGATTCGCTCGACACGGTTGAACTCGTGATGGCGTTGGAAGATGAATTCGGCATGGAAATTCCCGATGAGGAAGCCGAAAAGATCACGACCGTGCAACAGGCAATCGATTACGCCACCGCACACGTCAAGGCCTGAGCCTGTCGTATCTGAATTCCGAGCCACAGAAGGCAGGCGCGAGGCCCATGGGCTCACCGCGCTGTTTTCTGTGGCTTTCGTTTGTTCGAAGAAGCACAATTGGTACGGCTACGCCGGCATCGGCGTAGCCCGGCGCCGGCCGTTGGCCAGTTCCGATTCATTTTCCAGTTCTGCTTCACGTACCCGTAGGAAATCATAGTGAGCCGTCGTCGCGTCGTCGTCACTGGGCTTGGCCTTGTGTCTCCGGTCGGAAACACGGTTGCCGAAGGCTGGGCCAACCTGGTTGCCGGCAAGTCTGGCATCGCCACCGTTACCAAATTCGATCATTCCGCGCTTGCCGTGCATTTTGCCGGCGAAGTGAAGGGCTTCAATGCCGAGGATTACATCCCGGCCAAGGAAGCCCGCCATATGGATACGTTCATCCACTATGGCATCGCAGCGGGCTCGCAGGCGCTGAAGGATAGCGGCTACGAAGTGACCGAAGCCAATGCAGAGCGCATCGGCGTGCTCGTTGGCTCGGGCATCGGCGGCCTGCCGATGATCGAGGACACCCACGCCGAGCTGACCAATCGTGGTCCGCGCCGGATCTCCCCGTTCTTCGTGCCAGGCTCGATCATCAACATGATCTCGGGCCACCTGTCCATCATCCATGGACTCAAGGGCCCCAACCTGGCCGCGGTAACGGCTTGCACCACCGGCCTGCACAGCATCGGCCTGGCGGCCCGGCTGATCCAGGCGGGCGATGCGGACGTCATGCTGGCCGGCGGCGCGGAATCCACGGTGTCGCCGCTCGGCATCGGCGGTTTCGCCGCGGCACGCGCGCTGTCGACCCGCAACGACGACCCCGCTGCCGCGTCCCGCCCGTGGGACAAGGATCGCGATGGCTTCGTGCTGGGCGAGGGTGCCGGTGTGGTCATGCTCGAAGAGTATGAGTCGGCCAAGGCACGTGGCGCCAAGATCTATGCCGAGCTGATTGGCTTCGGCATGAGTGGCGACGCTTACCACATGACGGCACCCAATATGGATGGCCCGCGCCGCTGCATGGTCAACGCCCTCAAGGACGCTGGCGTCAATGCGGACGAAGTCGGTTATCTGAATGCGCACGGTACCTCGACTCCGTTGGGCGACAAGAACGAGAGCGAAGCCATCAAGCTTGCCCTTGGCGATCACGCTTACAAGGTGGCGGTCAATTCAACGAAGTCGATGACCGGCCACCTGTTGGGCGGCGCCGGCGGCCTCGAGTCGGTGTTCACCGTACTGGCGCTGCACCACCAGGTGTCGCCGCCGACCATCAATATCTTCAACCAGGATCCCGAGTGCGACCTGGATTACGTGGCTAACACGGCACGCGACCTGAAGATCGATGTGGCGGTGAAGAATAACTTCGGCTTCGGCGGCACCAACGGCACGCTTGTCTTCCGGCGCGCCTGAACCCGGCGTGCGCCGGGTGGCGACACCATGGAGTTCAGTCAAGGCCCATCCTTTGCGGTGGGTTTTGGCGCTGTTTCTTGCCTGCGAGCTCGCAACGTTCGCGTTGCTTGCCCGGCAAGGGATGCACGAACTGGGGCGGTCTGCGCAAGGCTGGAGTTTGCCGCAATGGCTGGCGCTGCTCGGCATCGCTGCGTTGTGCGGTTGGCTCACATGGCACTGGCACGCACTTTGGTGCGGCGCCGCGTGTACCTACGACGGCCTGGCGCAAGGACGGGATCGCACGGGCCGGCCAGGCATCCTTGTTGGCTTGCCGGATGGCCGCCGCGCGGTGGCGCGTGTCGAGTCCAGTTGGGAATTGGGCGAGTTGGCCCTGGTGCTCGCCCTGGAACCGGTGACCGGACATCCCCCTCGGGTGCTGGTGGTCAGCCGTGTGCTCGTGGACACCGGCGCCTTGCGGGCGCTCAGACGTACTCTCCGCGTTGCGCAGCGTGACTGCCAGGCGACAGGCGAGGCCAGTTGATGCGCGGCTGTTTCGAGCATCCATCACAATATGCGTTGCACCGCACTGACCGTGCGCCGAGCTACGTAGGTAAAATACAACGTTTGTCGTGAAGACGATACCAAGAGATACACTGCAGGTGAAATATTCGTGAGCGAACGCGAAGCCGATCAGCTCCTCGTTGAGCGCGTCCAGCAAGGCGATAAGCGGGCCTTTGAATTGTTGGTGGTGAAATACCACCGCAAGATCATCAGGCTCATTTCGCGTTTGGTGCGGGATTCGGCCGAAGTGGAGGATGTGGCACAGGACGCCTTTATCAAGGCGTATCGTGCCTTGCCCCAGTTTCGCGGCGAGTCGGCGTTCTACACCTGGTTGTACCGGATTGCGGTGAACACCGCGAAGAACTATCTGGCGACCCAGGGGCGCCGGCCGGAGGCCTCCAGTGATATCGATGCCGAAGAGGCTGAAACTTTTGCGGACGGTGAGCAACTAAGAGATATCAATACGCCGGAGTCGATGCTCCATACCCGCCAGGTGGCCGAGACGGTCAACCGCGCGATGGAAGCACTGCCCGAGGAATTGCGCACCGCCATCACCCTTCGCGAGATCGAAGGCCTCAGCTACGAGGAGATCGCGGAAGCCATGGGGTGCCCGATCGGCACCGTCCGGTCGCGCATCTTCCGGGCGCGCGAGGCGATTGCCGAGAAATTGCGTCCGCTGCTGGGAACGGCAGAGGGCAAACGATGGTAGTAGTCAGCCGTCGTCAGTGGTAAAGAAAATGTCGTGCGGCCAGCGTTGCAGCCTATTCCTGCATCGATAAACGACAAGGCAGTGGACGGGATTGTCGGTGTTCAATGGTTTTTCTAGGGGTGGGAAATGGGTCAGGCTCACAAGCAGTCGGTTCATGTAGTGGAAGCGGCGGAGCAGATTTCCGTGCTGATGGATGGCGAGCTGGCGCYGCACGAAGTAAGCGCTGTGTTGGATCTCGCGAAGAGCGGGGCGGGCATGGCGAGCTGGACCTCCTATCAACTGATTGGCGATGCCCTGCGTTCGGAAGAACTGACGCATGCCGGCTCGACCGATGATTTTCTCTCCCGGTTTTCCGCCCGTCTCGACAGCGAACCGCATGTGCTGGTGCCCGCGGTCGCGAAGGCGTCGGGAGCACATCGCATGCTCTTCAAGCCGTCGTGGGTGCGCCGCGTGATGCCGGGTACGGCCATCGCTGCCGCGGTGGCGGCCGTCAGCTGGGTGGTGGTGCCGCAGATGCGCGGTTCCGCCGACCTCGGTACGCCGGATGCCGTGGTGGCACGCGTAGAGCAACCCGCCGTGCCCAAGGCCGGCGGCATCGTGACCGTGTCCGCGGACAGCGCGCAAATGATCCGCGATCCGCGTCTGGACGAATATCTGCGTGCCCACCGCGTATCGGTTGCAACTGATGCGGTAGTGCCCACGATGCGCACCGTTGCCAACAGCGCAAACTTCTCTCAGGACAATTCGCAGGAATAATGCCGGACATGCATAAAGGATGGTCGCCCGCCAACGTAGCGGGCGCACACAGAATTAGGGCCCTTCGCAGGTCCTTTTTTCTGGCCTTGTGTCTGACTGCGGCTGCAGCAACTGCGCAGCCGCCGGACAATACGCTGGCCCGTCGCGACGCAACGGCCTGGCTCAACAAGATCCACCGCGCGGCACAGCGCGAGAATTATGTTGGCACGCTGATTTATCAGCGCGGCAGCGTGATGCATGCGTCGCGCATTCAGCACTATAGCGACCTCGTCAACAACGAGTACGAACGGCTTGAGACGCTCGACGGCAAGCCGCGCGAGGTGCTGCGCCAGAACGATATCGTGCACAGCCTGATTCCCGAGGCCAAACTGGTGGTGGTGGAAAAGCAGGAAGCCAAGGATCGTTTCCCGGCCCTCCTGGCCACCAACAAGAGCGATGTGCTGGATATCTACGATATGCGCAAGCTTCCCGGCGAGCGCGTGGCCGGCGTTGAGTGCGAAGTGTTCTCGCTAGAGCCGCATGACGCCGCGCGCTATGCCGTGCGTCTTTGGGCCGAGAAGAATTCCGGCCTGCTGATGCGCGCCCAGACCCTGGGCGAGGGCGGCAAGGTGCTGGAGCAGGTGGCTTTCTCGCAAGTCGAGATCGGAGTGCCTTCCGAAAAGCAGCGCATCCTCACTGCCATCAAGAATTCCGGCGCCTGGAACCACTATGAGGTGACCAACCAGCCTGCCAATATTGCCGACGAGGGCTGGAGCATCGGGATCCCGGTCAAAGGGTTCATGAAGATCCGCGAGGTTCGCCGGCCACTTGGGGAGCTGCGCGCACCACAGGCCAACCCGCGCGGGAACGTCTTCGAAGTGCTCCAGATCGTCTACAGCGATGGCTTGACCGGTTTGTCCGTATTTATCGAGCCGGTTTCCGAGCAGCGCGTGCGCCGCGAAGGCGTGGCTTCGCTCGGTGCTACCCAGGTCGTGGTGCGCCGTGTGGCCGATTTCTGGATCACCGTGGTGGGCGAAGTCCCGCCGGCCACAGTAAGGCTGTTTGCCTCGGCGGTAGAATACAAACCACCGAAGGGCCACTAAGCCGGATTGCTGCGTGGAGGGGCGGCGAGAACGCCGCCCTGCATCCGCCGCCAGTCCGCTGCGCACGCTGCCCAAGCTTTTTTCCTCGTTTCGCTGATCTCCCGGGAGTCGACGATGTCACCAAGATCTCCAGCCTTGGCTCGGACCGTGCTCATGGCTGCCATTCTCGCTTTTGCGCCATTTGTCGCCGAGCTGAGCCATGCACAGGCGGCCGCGCCGTCCTATAACCTGCCCGATTTCACCGATCTGGTGGAAAAAGCCGGCCCGGCCGTCGTGAATATCCGCACCACCGAGCGCGTTCGCGCGCGCGGTACTCCCGGCAGCGAAGACGACGAGATGGCAGAGTTCTTCCGCCGTTTCTTTGGTGTGCCCATGCCGGGCGCGCCCACGCCTCCGGGCACCCCGCGCCGCGGCCAGCCGCCGCAAGGGCCGCAGGGGCCGCAGGGCGAGGAGCAGAGCCGTGGCGTGGGGTCCGGTTTTGTCATCAGCCAGGATGGCTATGTGATGACAAATGCTCATGTTGTGGCGGATGCGGAAACCATCTATGTCACGCTGCCCGACAAGCGAGAGTTCAAGGCGAAGCTGATCGGCTCGGACAAGCGTACCGACGTAGCGTTGCTCAAGGTCGACGCGACCGGCTTGCCCAAGCTCACGCTCGGCGATTCGGACAAGGTCCGCGCCGGCGAATGGGTGCTGGCGATCGGCTCGCCATTTGGCCTCGACAACACCGTGACGGCCGGCATTGTGTCGGCCAAGGGGCGCGATACCGGAGACTACCTGCCGTTTATCCAGACCGATGTGGCGGTTAATCCAGGTAACTCGGGTGGCCCGCTGATCAACCTGCGCGGCGAGGTCATCGGCATCAATTCCCAGATCTATAGCCGCAGCGGGGGCTATATGGGCATCTCCTTCGCCATCCCGATCGACGAGGCCATGCGTGTCACCGAGCAGCTCAAGGCGACCGGCAAGGTGACGCGCGGGCGTATCGCGGTTGCGATCGGCGATGTCACCAAGGAAGTCGCCGACTCGCTCGGCCTGGGCCGAGCCCGGGGCGCGCTGGTGGGTAGCGTCGAACCCGGAGGCCCTGCCGAGAAGGCGGGGATCGAAGCCGGTGACATCATCCTCAAGTTCAACGGCCGTGACATCGAGAAGGCGTCCGACCTGCCGCGCATGGTCGGCGATATCAAGCCGGGCACGCGCGTACCGCTGCAGCTGTGGCGCAAGGGCGCGACGCGGGAAGTTTCGATCACCGTGGCCGAACTCGACGCCGATGCCAAGGTGCGCACCCGTGGCGGCAATACACCGCGCGACGACGGCGCCGCGCCGGCGGCCAAGCCCAATGCACTCGGCCTGATCGTCAACGAAATTCCCGATGCAAAGCTGAAGGAACTCAAGATCAAGTCGGGCGTGGAGGTCGAGCAGTCCGACGGGCCGGCGATGCGTGCCGGCATTCGCCCGGGCGACATCATCCTGCGGCTGGGCGATAACGACGTGACCAGCCCGCGCCAGTTCAATGAACTGGTCAAGGGGCTGGACAAGGCGAAGATTGCCGCTGTGTTCGTCCGCCGCGGCGATGCCACCCAGGTGCTGACCTTGCGTCCGGGCGCAACGTCCTCGCGCTGATCGGCTCGCCATGGCCGATCTCACACTGTATGGCAGGGGGTATTGCCATCTGTGCGAAGACATGAAAATCGCGCTGGAACCGCTCCGGCGCGATTTTTCCTTTGTCCTGCACGAGGTGGACGTGGATACCGATCCCGCGACCGAAGCGCGCTTCGGCGAACTTGTGCCTGTGCTGATGGTTGGGGCCCCGGCTACCCCTGGCGAGGAACTGTGCCACTACTTTCTCGACGAAAGTCGGGTGAAAGCGTGGTTCGCCGCACATGCGGCCCCGCGAGTGGACGAACGGCCGGTCGAAGGCGCGCAAGTGCGCCCTGCGGGGCATGGCGTGGTGTGATGGCTTGATCCGCCGCCCATTTCGCAATACGGAAGTCCTTGAAAATACGGTAAAATTGCAGTTTGGCGCAAAGTCCGCGTCACCAACCTGCGACCGGAGCGGGGCCCGCCCGACAAGGCGCCAGTTCCAGGTCGTTCATAATTGCTGCGCCGCCAGGCGTGCCCATGCGGGCACCTCCTGGCCCGAACTGGCGCACCCCTGAACATCAGATGGACCATATCCGCAACTTCTCGATCATCGCCCACATCGACCACGGTAAATCGACCCTGGCCGACCGCATCATTCAACTCTGCGGAGGCCTGTCCGATCGCGAGATGGAGGCGCAGGTGCTCGACTCGATGGACATCGAGAAGGAGCGCGGCATCACCATCAAGGCCCAGACCGCGGCGCTCAGCTACAAGGCGCGCGACGGCAAGATCTACAACCTCAACCTGATCGACACGCCGGGGCACGTCGACTTCAGCTATGAAGTGAGCCGCTCTCTGTCCGCCTGCGAAGGCGCGCTGCTGGTGGTCGATGCTTCCCAGGGCGTGGAGGCGCAGACTGTCGCCAACTGCTACACCGCGATCGAACTCGGCGTGGAAGTGGTGCCGGTGCTCAACAAGATCGACCTGCCGTCGGCCGATCCGGAGAACGCGATCCGCGAGATCGAGGAAGTGATCGGGATCGACGCCCAGGATGCCACGCCGTGCTCGGCCAAGACCGGCCTGGGCGTGCAGGACGTGATCGAGGCGATGATCGCCCGCGTGCCGCCGCCCAAGGGCGACGCGGGCGCACCGTTGCAGGCCCTGATCATCGACTCGTGGTTCGACAACTACGTTGGCGTGGTGATGCTGGTGCGCGTGGTCAACGGCACCCTCAAGCCCAAGGACAAGGTACTGCTGATGGCCACCGGCTCGCAGCACCTGGTCGAGCAGGTCGGCGTGTTCTCGCCCAAGTCGCTGCCGCGCGAGTCGCTGTCGGCAGGGCAGGTGGGTTTCGTGATCGCGGGCATCAAGGAACTGAAGGCGGCCAAGGTGGGTGACACCATCACCACCGTGGCGCGCAAGGCGGCCGAGCCGCTGCCGGGCTTCAAGGAGGTCAAGCCGCAGGTGTTCGCGGGCCTGTATCCGGTGGAATCCAACCAGTACGAAGCACTGCGCGAATCCCTGGAAAAGCTCAAGCTCAACGACGCATCGTTGCAGTACGAGCCTGAAGTGTCTCAGGCACTCGGCTTCGGCTTCCGCTGCGGCTTCCTGGGCCTGTTGCACATGGAAATCGTGCAGGAGCGCCTGGAACGCGAGTTCGACATGGACCTCATCACCACCGCGCCGACGGTGGTGTACCAGGTGCAGATGCGTGACGGCACCATGCTGACGGTGGAAAACCCCGCCAAGATGCCGGATCCGAGCCGTATCGAGAATATCCTAGAGCCCATCGTCACCGTCAACCTGTACATGCCGCAGGACTACGTCGGCTCCGTGATCACGCTGTGCACGCAAAAGCGCGGCACGCAGATCAACATGAGCTACCACGGCAAGCAGGTGCAGCTCACGTACGAGATTCCGATGGCGGAAATCGTCATGGATTTCTTCGACCGCCTGAAATCGGTGTCGCGCGGCTATGCCTCGATGGATTACGAGTTCAAGGAATATCGCGCCGCCGACGTGGTCAAGGTGGACATCCTGATCAACGGTGACAAGGTCGACGCGCTGTCGGTGATCGTTCACCGCAGCAATTCGCAGTACCGTGGCCGCGAAGTGGTATCGAAGATGCGCGAGATCATCCCGCGCCAGATGTATGACGTAGCCATCCAGGCCACGATCGGCGCCAACATCATCGCGCGCGAGAACGTCAAGGCGCTGCGCAAGAACGTGCTCGCCAAGTGCTACGGCGGCGATATCTCGCGCAAGAAGAAGCTGCTCGAGAAGCAAAAAGCGGGTAAGAAGCGCATGAAGCAGGTGGGTACGGTCGAGATCCCCCAGGAGGCTTTCCTGGCAATCCTGCAGGTAGGCGACAAGTAAGCTGGCGGAGGCCGGCTCTCGCCGGCTGGCGAAGCGGACTCTAACAAAACAACACGAAGATCTAGCCGTCATGAATTTTGCACTGATCCTTTTTGTGCTGGTGGTTATCACGGGCGTTGCCTGGGTGGCCGACAAACTGGTGTTCGAGAAGCAACGGCGGCTTTCCGCACAGTCCGCGCTGGCGGAGTTCGATGCGCGCCGTACCGATCTGCAGGGGCGCTATGGCGCTGGCGAGGTCGATACCTCGCGTAGCCGCCTGGCGGAGGAAAAGCTGCGCCAGCCATGGTGGCTGGAATATTCGGCAAGTTTCTTCCCGGTGATCCTGGCCGTGTTCGTGCTGCGCTCCTTCGTGGTCGAGCCGTTCAAGATCCCGTCTGGCTCGATGATCCCGACGCTGCTGATCGGCGACTTCATCCTGGTCAACAAGTACGACTACGGCATCCGCCTGCCGGTGGTGAACAAGAAGATCATCTCGGTCGGCGACCCCCAGCGCGGCGACGTGATGGTGTTCCGCTACCCGAAGGACCAGTCGCTCGATTACATCAAGCGTGTGATCGGAGTGCCGGGCGATGTGGTGAGCTACCAGAACAAGCGCCTGACCATCAACGGCAAGCCAGCGGAGTACAGCCCGCTGCCTGACTACCTGGACGAAGAACGGCTTTCGTATTCGAAGCACTTCCGCGAGAAGCTGCCCGACGGCCCGGAGCACGGTATCCTCAATGATGCCGACAGGCCAGCCTATATTTCCGGCATGGATCCGGATTTCCCGTTCCACGAAAACTGCACTTACAATCAGCAAGGCGTAACGTGCAAAGTGCCGCAAGGCCACTATTTTGTGATGGGCGATAACCGGGATAACAGCCTGGATTCACGTTACTGGGGCTTCGTGCCCGATCAGAATATTGTCGGCAGGGCATTCCTGATCTGGATGAACCTCGGCAATATCGGACGCGTGGGGGCGTTCAAGTAAGCCTCCCGCGATGCGTATAAATCACTCCAGTCAAGCGAGGGAAAGCGCAACATGGGTCAATCGGGTCGAGTGGTTGGGGCAGTCAGGGGGCGGGCACGTTTGTCGGGACGCAGCAAGCCGCGTGGATTCTCCCTCGGCAGCTTGCTGATCGTCATACTGGTCGTGGGGGGTATCGTAATCCCGGCGGTCAGGGCGATCCCAAGCCTGCTGGAGTATTTCTCGGTCAAGCGCGCCATCAGTTATGCCAAGCAACAGGCATCCAGCAAGCGCGAAGTGGCCGATTATTTCAACAAGCAGGCGCAGATCGACCGTATCACCGCTGTGCGCAGCGACGATCTGGATATCAATGAAGATGACAATGGCGGGATCCGGTCGGTGGGGTTTTCCTACCGTAACGAAGTGCCGTTATACGGTCCTCTGAGCCTTTTGATTACCTATTCGGGAACGCAGTACTGACATGAACCTCGACGCCTTGCAGCAACGCCTCGGCTACCGCTTCAGCAAGCCAGAATTGCTGCAGCAGGCGCTGACGCACCGCAGCCACAGTGCCTTGCACAACGAACGCCTGGAATTCCTCGGCGATTCGGTGCTGAACTGTGCCGTGGCCGACATGCTGTACGGCATGTTCAGCAAGCTCGACGAAGGCGACCTGTCCCGCGTGCGCGCCAACCTGGTCAAGCAGCAGGCGCTGTATGAAATTGCGCAGATGCTGCAATTGTCCGAGGCGCTGCGCCTGGGCGAGGGGGAACTGAAGAGCGGCGGTTTCCGCCGCCCGTCGATCCTGGCCGATGCGCTGGAAGCGATCGTCGGCGCCGTCTTCCTCGATGCCGGCTTCGAGGGGGCGCGCACGCTGATCCGCAAGCTTTATATCCCCATCCTCGAGCAGGTCGATCCGCGCACGCTGGGCAAGGATGCCAAGACGCTGCTGCAGGAGTACCTGCAAGGCCACAAGATAGCCCTGCCGCAATATAACGTGATCGCCACACATGGCGCCGCGCATAACCAGCAGTTTGAAGTCGAGTGCACCGTGCCTAAACTGGAAGTGCGGGTGTTCGGTACCGGCGCGTCGCGCCGTGCCGCCGAACAGGCCGCCGCCAAGCTGGCGCTCGACGAGGTGCAGAAGCTCGTGCCCCAGTTGCTCAAGCGCAGCCGGGCCGAGCGCACCGGCAAGACGCGCAAGCAACCGGTGCCACCCGATCCCCAGTTGTCTCTCAGGTTGAAGGAATGACCGAATCTACCGATCCGCGGCAAGCCGCCGCGGGTACCCCATCCGCGGCGTTCCGCTGCGGCACCGTGGCCATTGTCGGGCGTCCCAACGTCGGCAAGTCCACCCTGATGAATGCGCTGGTTGGTCAGAAGATCAGCATCACCTCGCGCAAGGCACAGACCACGCGCCATCGCATTGTCGGCATTCAGACTACCGAGGATGCCCAGTATGTGTTCGTCGATACGCCGGGCTTCCAGACGCGCCATGCCAGCGCGCTGAACCGCTCGCTGAACCGCGCGGTCACCTCGACGCTGTCGTCGGTGGACCTGGTGCTGTTCGTCGTGGAAGCCGGCTACTACGGCGCCGACGACGAGAAGGTGCTTTCGCTGTTGCCGAAGAAGGTGCCGGTGCTGCTGGTCACCAACAAACTCGATCGCCTTGGCGCGGACCGGGCCGAGGTGATGATGCCCTTCCTGGAAAAGATGGGCCACCAGTTCCAATTCGCGGAAGTGGTGCCGATGTCGGCCAAGACGCAAGACCACATCGAGCGTCTGCTGGCGATCATCCGGCCGTACCTGCCGGAAGGCGAGCCGATGTATGACGCCGACTCCATGACCGATCGCAGCGAGCGCTTCATGGCCTCCGAGATCATCCGCGAGAAGGTGTTCCGCTGGACCGGCGATGAATTGCCGTACACCAGCACGGTCATCATCGAAAAGTTCGAGACGGAAGGCCGGCTGCGGCGCATCTTCGCCACCATCCTCGTCGAGCGCGACGGGCACAAGGCCATGATCATCGGCAACAAGGGTGCCAAGCTCAAGACCATTTCCACCGAAGCCCGCATCGACATGGAGAAGCTGTTCGACGGCAAGGTTTACCTGGAAATGTTTATCAAGGTAAAGAGCGGCTGGGCCGACAACGAAGCTGGATTGCGCGCCTACGGCTATGAGTGACAGAGCTGGCGGGCCTGCCTTGAAGGCCCGCCGCACAGACCCGGTGGTGGAAGAAGCGGCCGAACTGCTGGACAGCCATGCCGTGCCCGGCATGGAAGTGGCCGAGCAGCGCGCGATGATGGATCGCGCGCTGCGCATCGTGCCGGCGCGCACCGAACTGCGCGTGGCCAACCAGCCCGGCTTCGTGCTGCACGCCTGGCCCTACCGCGAGACCAGCCTGATCCTCGACGTGTTCACGCGCGATTACGGCCGCGTGGCCATGGTGGCCAAGGGCGCCAAGCGGCCGCATTCGGCGCTGCGCCCGGTGCTTCAGCATTTTCAGCCGATCTCGCTGTCCTGGAGCGGCCGTGGCGAAGTCAAGACACTGACGCGCGCGGAGTGGGTCGGCGGCATGCTGCCGCTGGCCAGCGACGCCTTGCTCTCGGGGTTCTATCTCAACGAACTGCTGCTGCGTTTCTGCGCCCGCGAAGATGCGCACGTTGCCCTGTTCCGCCAGTACATGGCCACGCTGACCCGGCTTTCGCATGGCGAGCAGGCCGGCCTGGTGCTGCGCGGCTTCGAGCGCGTGCTGCTGCAGGAAACCGGCTTTGCGGTGGCCTTCGATGAATGCGCCAATTCGGGCGAGACGGTCGAGCCGGGGCAGGACTATGTCTACCAGCCAGAGCGTGGCGTACGCCGCGCGCAGGCCAGCGATCCGTCCTCGTGGCCGGTGGTTTCCGGGCAGACGCTGCTCGACATGTCGCAGGACGACTATCGACGGACACAAACTGTCACGCAAAGTCGTGCGCTGATGCGCTTCCTGCTGCATTATTATCTGCAAGGCGCGCCGTTGAAGACGCGCCAGATCCTGATCGATTTGCACTATCTCTGAGAATATCTCCGAGCCTTTCGAGCCCTCCCGCATGATTTTCCACGCGCATCCCGGCGTCATCGACCTTGGCGTCAATATCGACCACGTGGCCACGCTGCGCAATGCGCGCGGCACGGTCTATCCCGATCCGATCCAGGCAGCACTGCAGGCCGAGCAGGCCGGCGCCGACCTGATCACCCTGCACTTGCGCGAAGACCGCCGCCATATCCGCGACGCCGACGTGCATGCGCTGCGGCCGCTGCTGGCCACGCGCATGAACCTGGAGTGCGCGATCACCCAGGAAATGCTCGACATCGCCTGCACGATCCGTCCGCAGGATGTCTGCCTGGTGCCCGAGCGGCGCGAGGAAGTCACCACCGAGGGCGGGTTGGA
Source organism: Cupriavidus sp. 05N39 (assembly GCF_056397325.1). Taxonomy (NCBI): domain Bacteria; kingdom Pseudomonadati; phylum Pseudomonadota; class Betaproteobacteria; order Burkholderiales; family Burkholderiaceae; genus Cupriavidus; species Cupriavidus sp. 05N39. The sequence continues at coordinate 27,427 of NZ_JBFTNE010000059.1, read as the reverse complement.
CGTAGCCGGGCGTTTCGAGCAGGTCAAGGCTGCCTGCCGCCAGCTTGCCGATGCGGGCATCCGCGTTTCGCTCTTCATCGATGCGCAGGCTGACCAGATCGAAGCGGCCGCCGCGTGTGGCGCGCCGGTGGTGGAACTGCACACCGGCCGCTATGCCGACGCGCATTCCGCCGGGGAGCAGGCCGCCGAGTTTCGCCGCGTCGCCGAAGGCGTCGACGCGGGCGTGCGGCTCGGGCTGGTGGTCAATGCCGGGCACGGCCTGCACTACACGAATGTGCAGCCGGTCGCGGCACTGCACGGCATCAAGGAGTTGAATATTGGCCACGCCATCGTTGCCCACGCGGTCTTTGTCGGCTGGCAGAATGCTGTGCGCGAGATGAAAGCCATCATGGTGGCGGCGCGCCTGGGCACCACCTATCCCCGTCCGGACGCCGCGGCGTGATCTACGGCCTCGGTACCGACATCATCCAGATCGACCGCGTGCAGGGCGTGATGGAGCGCACGCGCGGACGTTTTGCGGAAAAGGTGCTCGGGCCGCAGGAACTCCAGAAGTACCATGCACGCAAGGCGCGCTCCGAAAAGCGCGGGCTCGCGTTCCTGGCGACGCGCTTTGCCGCCAAGGAGGCCTTCTCCAAGGCCATCGGCCTGGGCATGCGCTGGCCGATGACCTGGCGTGCCATGGAACTGCTGAACCTGCCTTCCGGCGAGCCCTATGCGCATTGCCATGGCGAGCTCGACACCTGGTTGCGGGAACGCGGCCTCGTGGTCCGGGTCAGCGTCAGCGACGAACACGATTATGCGGTCGCCTTTGCGATCGCCGAGCCCGGCGGTGCCGACGTCCGCGCCGGCCTGCCGCTCGCCCCCAAGCCTAGCGAAGATTTCAAATGATCAAGAAGATTTCCGGCAGACGGCCGGGCCCGGTTGTACTCGATGTCAAAGGCAAGCACCTCGATGCGGACGATATCCGCCGCATTTCCCACCCGCTGACCGGTGGCGTGATCCTGTTTGCGCGCAACTTCGAGTCGCGCTCGCAATTGCAGGCGCTGACGCGCGAGATCCGTGGCGTGCGCGATGACGTGCTGATCTGCATCGATCATGAGGGCGGCCGGGTGCAGCGCTGCAGGACCGACGGCTTCACGCACCTCCCCGCAATGGCCCGGCTGGGCGCGCTGTGGGACCGCGACGTGCTGACGGCAACCAAGGCTGCCGTCAGCTGCGGCTACGTGCTGGCAGCAGAGTTGCGGGCTTGCGATATCGACCTGAGCTTCACCCCGGTGCTTGACCTGGACTACGGGCTCAGCGCTGTGATCGGCGACCGCGCCTTCCACGCCGACCCGCGCGTGGTGACGATGCTCGCCAACCACCTGACCCATGGCCTGCTGCTGGCYGGCATGGCCAATTGCGGCAAGCACTTCCCCGGCCACGGCTTTGTTGCCGCCGATTCGCATGTGGCGGTGCCGGTGGACGAGCGCGGTCTCGACGAGATTCTCGCGCAGGATGCGCGTCCTTACGAGTGGATGGGGATGGCGCTGTCCTCTGTGATGCCGGCGCATGTGATCTATCCCAAGGTGGATCCGCATCCTGCCGGTTTTTCGCGCTACTGGCTGCAGGACGTGCTACGCACCCAGCTTGGCTTCGAGGGCGTGATCTTCAGCGACGACCTGAGCATGGAAGGCGCAAGCGTCGCGGGCACGGTGACCGAAGCCGCGCGCGCGGCCCTTGGCGCCGGCTGCGACATGGTGCTGATCTGCAACCATCCTGAGCGTGCGGACCAGTTGCTCGGCGAACTCGATGTACGCATCGGCAAGGATTCGCAACGACGCATCCGCCGCTTGTTCGGACGCCGCAAGCCGCTGGACTGGAACAAGCTGATGCAGGAGCCGGAGTACGCCGCGGCACTGCGCGTGCTCAAGTCGCACGACCTGATCGCCTGATCCGCAAAAGGGGCAAGAGAATAAAAAAAGGCAGCCTGGGCTGCCCTTTTTCGTTGCCATCCGCGTGGGGATGGCGGCGAACAAGCTGCGCTTAGTTGGCGCGGCTGCGGTATTCGCCGGTACGGGTGTCGATTTCGATCTTGTCGCCGATATTGCAGAACAGCGGCACTTGCAGTTCGAAGCCGGTGTTGATCTTGGCGCCCTTGAGCACCTTGCCCGACGAGGTATCGCCCTTGACGGCGGGTTCCGTGTAGATGATTTCGCGCACCAGCGTGGTGGGCATGTCCACCGAGATGGCCTTGTCGTTGTAGAACACCACTTCGACGTTCATGCCGTCTTCGAGGTAGTTCAGCGAGTCGCCCATGCTGTCCTGCTCGACTTCATACTGGTTGAAGTCGGTATCCATGAACACGTACATCGGGTCGGCGAAGTACGAGTAGGTGCATTCGCGGCGCTCAAGCATCACGACTTCGAACTTGTCGTCGGCCTTGAAGACGGCTTCGCCCGGGGCTTCCGTCAACAGGTTCTTGTACTTCATCTTGACCACGGCGGAGTTGCGGCCCGACTTGTTGTACTCAGCCTTCTGCACGACCATCGGGTCGGTGCCGATCATGAATACGTTGCCGACGCGGAGTTCTTGTGCGGTTTTCATCTGAACTAATTTCCTGAAAAAGAATGTCTCGGAATTCGGTATGGCGAAGGCGCGCTGCCGACGCACGGCGCTAGCGGTGTCCGTGCGCGCGACCCGTGCCCTTTACGCTAAGGCCCCGCGCCGCTCTTACCGTGGCGCATGCCAGGGCCGATCGCTTGCACAGGACGCATCCGTCTTCCGGCCCGGTCGCCATTAAATCAACCCGCTATTTTACCCGATTTTCGCAAAACGCCACCAGATTTGCCGCCAGGTCGCCAAGGTGCAGCAGGCTGCGCTGCCATTGCTCGGCGACACGGGCGAGCAATGGCAGATGCGCGCGCAGTCCGGGCCAGTCGGGTGATTCATCGTCCTTATTCCAGCTGTGCCAGAAGTTCGCAAGTGCAGCGGCCGCCTCCGGTTGGCCACTGCGTTCCATCCGTTGCACGATTAGCGTGAGGAAGGCATCGAGCTTGACCATATGCGCCGCGTCGGATTGCGGGTAGATCTGCCAGACAAAAGGCCGGCCAGCCCATTGCGCGCGCACGAATGAGTCCTCGCCTCGCACGAAGTTAAGGTCGCATAGCCACAGGAGTTCGTCGTAGTGCTCCTGGCGCAGGAAGGGCACGACTTGCACGGTCAGGCGGCCACTCCTGAAAACGGTGCCAGGCGCGCAATCGGCCTCGCCGAACCATTCGCTGGCCTGCCGCGCGGCCAGGCCCGCCGGCACCAGGCACTGGACCGGCTCCGAGCCATCGCGCCATTGGGTCAGCAGTGCGGGCAGGGCGGCATTGCGGTAGGCGAACAGGCTGACCTTCAGGGCGCCTTCGATGGGCTCGAAGCCAAGGCGGTGCCATAGCGAAGCCTGTGCGGCGGGGCTGGCGCGAAAGTGTTCCCGCTGCATGCCCAGCATGGTTTCGCGCAGCACTCCACCCGTGCCGGGCTCGAAGCCCGGGAAGAAGAAGTGCTTGACCAGCGGCAGGCGTGGATGCGGCGAGGCCATGCCGTGGTGTTCTCTCACCCAGGGCTCGGCGCTGAGGTATTCGAGGTTGAGCCATGCCGGCTTAGGCGCGCGCGCGGCCATGGCGGCAAGGAATGGCTCGGGCAGGTCGCATGCGAAGGCTTCGATGACCGCATCGTGCGGCGTGACGCCCGCAAAGCGGGCCGTGCTCTCCTGCGCGCTTTCCTGGTCCGGTCGCCGCCAGGGAAGGATCGTCACGCCGGCAAGCTCCTGCCGGGGCGCGCCTGTATCGAGGCCGGGGGCAAGGTGTGCAAAGCTGGCGAGATCATCCACCCAAAGGCGTACGGCGTGGCCATGCTCCTGTGCCAGTTGGCGCGCCAGCCGCCAGCAGACGCCGATATCGCCGAAATTGTCGATAACGGTACAGAAGATGTCCCAGGAACGGATGGCACGGTCGGGTTGGACAGGCATGGCGGCGTGAGTTGGCAAGGATTTGCTCTAAACTTGCGATTTTAGAGCCTGTTGCGCATGGCCCCGCTGGCCACGTGCGAAACGGGCCCCTCACGGCCAACTCCCTCCCGATGTCGCAGCAGGAACCCGAAACTCACGATCAAGGCGCGCCCGCCGCCGGTCAGCCCGAAGGACTGCCCGCGGCGCCGGGCGAAGCGACGCCCGAACCCGCACCCGAGGCGCTGGCGGAGGCGCCGTTCGATGCCAAGGCGGTGATCGCGCAATTGCCTGGCTTGCCAGGCGTCTATCGCTACTTCGACGCGAACGGCAATGTCCTTTACGTAGGCAAGGCACGCGACCTGAAGAAGCGTGTCGCCAGCTATTTCAACAAGACGCTGTTGTCGCCGCGCATCGCCATGATGGTGGCCAGGATCGTGCGCATCGAGACCACGGTAGTGCGCACCGAGGCCGAGGCGCTACTGCTGGAAAACAACCTCATCAAGGCGCTGGCGCCGCGCTATAACATCCTGTTCCGCGACGACAAGTCGTATCCGTTCGTCAAGCTGACCAGCCATCGCTTCCCGCGCATGGCCTATTACCGCGGCGCCACCGACCGCAAGCACCAATACTTCGGACCATTCCCGAGCGCCCATGCGGTACGGGAGAGCATGCAGATCCTGCAGCGGGTGTTCCAGTTGCGCACCTGCGAGGATACGGTCTTCACCAACCGCACGCGGCCGTGCCTGCTGCACCAGATTCATCGCTGCACCGGCCCATGCGTGGGCGCCATCAGCGAGGCGGATTACGCCCGCGACGTCAGCAACGCGGCGCGCTTCCTGCAGGGGCGGCAGAACGAGGTGCTCGAGGGCTTGCAGGCGAAAATGGAAGAGCATGCAGGGCGCCTGGAATTCGAGCAGGCGGCTGCGGTGCGGGACCAGATCGGTGCATTGTCCACCGTGCTCAAGCGGCAGGCGGTGGAGGAGGTCGGGCAGGCCAGCGACATCGACGTGCTTGCGGTAGCGGTGGAGGGCGGCCGCGCCTGCGTCAACCTGGCGATGATCCGCGGGGGGCGGCACCTGGGTGACAAGGCTTACTTCCCGGCGCACGTCGAGGAAGGCGCGATGATCGTCGAGGATGAGGACGAAGCCGCCGCGGGCGCAGCGGCCGAGGCTGGCGAAGAAAACGCGCCGGCGGCGGCCGGTCCCGCCGGTATTCCGGTCGAGCGCATTGCCGCCGAGGTGTTGTCCGCCTTCATGGCGCAGCACTATCTGGACCAGGCCGTGCCGCCGATCCTGGTGGTCAGTCACCTGCCGCCGGGCAAGGCACTGCTGGAGGCGCTGTCGATGCAGGCCGGGCGCAAGGTCACACTGGTCCGCCAGCCGCAGGGGCAGCGCCGGGCCTGGCTGGAGATGGCCCAGAAAGGTGCGGAACTGGCGCTATCCCGCCGCCTGGCGGAGCAGGGCAGCCAGCAAGCCCGTACGCGCGCGCTGGCGGACACGATCGGCATCGACATGGAGGACCTGGCGCTGCTGCGCGTTGAGTGTTTCGACATCAGCCATACCGCGGGCGAGGCGACGCAGGCTTCTTGCGTGGTCTTCCACCATCACGAGATGCAGAACGCCGAATACCGCCGCTATAACATCCAGGACATCACGCCCGGAGACGACTACGCCGCCATGCGCCAGGTGCTGACGCGGCGCTACCAGAAGCTGGTGGAGCTGATGGAGCAGGCGCAGCAGGGCGTCCCCGAAGGTCGGCAGGGCGACATGCCCGACGCGGCGGGCACGCCTGCCGCGTCGACGCTGATGCCCACTGTGGTCCTGATCGATGGCGGCAAGGGCCAGGTGGAGGTCGCGCGCCAGGTATTCGAAGAACTCGGCCTGGATATCGGCCTGCTGGTGGGCGTGGCCAAGGGCGAAGGCCGCAAGGTCGGACTGGAGACGCTGATATTTGCCGACGGCCGTCCGTCGCTGGAACTGGGGCAGGGGAGCGCGGCCCTGATGCTGGTGGCGCAGATCCGCGACGAGGCGCACCGCTTTGCCATCACCGGCATGCGTGCGCGCCGCGCCAAGGTGCGCACCACCTCGCGGCTGGAGGAGATCGAAGGCGTCGGCGCCCGCCGCAGGCAAAAGCTGCTCACCCGCTTCGGCGGCCTGCGAGGCGTCATTGCGGCTAGCATCGACGAACTGGCCAGCGTCGACGGCATTTCACATGCGCTAGCCGAGGAAATCTATCGGCAGCTGCATTGATTCGGTCAAATCCGAGGGCCGTGTGGCAGGAAATGCTCGGTTCCCGTTGAAATAGGCGACAATCTCAGGGTTGCCCATTGCCGTTGTCTCGTTTCGAGCCCCCATGCCGCTGAATATACCGATCCTGCTGACCTGGCTCCGTGTTGCCATGATTCCCCTCGTGGTGGGTGTCTACTACCTGCCCGAGGCATGGCTGCCAATGCATGCCAAGAACATGACGGCAGCAGGTTTCTTCATCATTGCAGCGGTCACCGACTGGCTGGACGGCTTCCTGGCAAGGCGCTGGAACCAGACATCGTCCTTTGGCGCTTTCCTGGATCCGGTCGCCGACAAGCTGATGGTGGCCGCGGCATTGCTGTCCCTGCTTGCACTGGGCCGGGTCGCCGACCTGATCGCGCTGGTGATCATCGGCCGCGAGATCACCATCTCGGCGCTGCGCGAATGGATGGCGCAGATCGGGGCCTCCAAGAGCGTCGCGGTGAATTTTCTCGGTAAGCTCAAGACCACTTTCCAGATGATCGCGATACCGCTGCTGCTCTTCAACGACAGTCTGCTGGGCATCGTCGACGCCTCGGTGCTGGGTGCGTGGATGATCTATGTGGCGGCTGTGCTGACCCTGTGGTCGATGTTTTATTACATGAAGCTGGCATGGCCGCAGATTCGCGAGCGCAGTGGCCTGAGTGGAGAAGCCACCGCACAAAAATGAAGATCCGGTGAAAAATATGCTTGACGAATGCTGCGGCGGTTTGCAATAATCCTGTTCTCGCTTCTGACGAAACAAACCGAACGAAGCGAAAAGCAGCAAGAACGCAGCGTGATGTGGTCAGTATCGGCGCAGAAGTAGCGTTTTAAGTAAGAAGTCAGCAGGATCCTGCGGGAGTAGCTCAGTTGGTAGAGCGCAACCTTGCCAAGGTTGAGGTCGCGAGTTCGAGCCTCGTCTCCCGCTCCAGGTTTCCGTTGCATCTGGAAATCGCGGTGCATACCGTAGGGTTCCAGATTGGCGCTCAGAGTAGTAAATGCGGGAGTAGCTCAGTTGGTAGAGCGCAACCTTGCCAAGGTTGAGGTCGCGAGTTCGAGCCTCGTCTCCCGCTCCAATCCCAAAGGGAAGCAGCGCTTCCCTTTTTGTTTGCGATAGTGGTGCGCAGGCGCGGCCCGGCAGGGTCAGGCGAATGCGGCTACAATCCCAGCAGCCGTCACCCGGCGGGGTGGCAGAGTGGTCATGCAGCGGCCTGCAAAGCCGTGTACGCCGGTTCGATTCCGACCCCCGCCTCCAATATAAAGCCCTGATCATTCAGGGCTTTATTCTTTTCTGTTCCGCTCGTCATCCTGTTGAACCCGGTTGGAAAGAGGGTTGAAGGATTCGCCGCCGTTTGGTTTGGCGAGGGAGCGGTCGCGCAGGGTTAGGGGCCACCCAACTTCCGACGGTGCCAAGCGGCTTACTGCGCATGCCGGAATTCGTCACCAGAACTGACGTAATTTGTCACGGTGCGCCGGATACATGCAGTTACAACTGACGCACTTTGTCACAATGATCCGGTTTCCGGCCAAATTTGGGCTGGCATGAGGGTTGCTTATAGAGTTTGCGCAGCAAGTTGCTGCCTACAAAATAATTGGGGGTCAATCTTATGAAAAAAGCACGGATGGGAATCAAGCGGGTGCAGAAGGGCTTTACTCTGATCGAACTGATGATCGTGGTCGCGATCATTGGTATTCTGGCAGCAATTGCGATTCCGCAGTATCAGGACTACGTGACCCGTTCTCGGTGGTCGGAGAACCTCACTGCAATTGCCCCTCTTAAGCAAGCGATCGCCGAATGTGCGCAGAACAATGCTTTGCCGGCTGGGGCTATTGCTGCGGTAGCATGTGTTGACAATGTGGGGCTGGCTACGGCAGCTGGCGGTGGTTTCACAGCCATGCCGACGGCGGCGTCGCTCCCCAACGGGACTGTTACTTACACAGCGGGGGTAATTACGATTGTTGGTAGGGGGCAGCTGGCGGCAACGTGCTCCGTAACACTCACGCCCAATGTGACCGCCTCCAATGTACAGTTTGCGGTCGCAGACGTCGGTTGTACCAAGGCGCAAACCGGCGTTTGACCCCCGCTTTAGGTGTATAGGTCTAAAAGCGCCTTCGGGCGCTTTTTTCCTGTTTCGGAGCAGTATTCTGCCGTTGCCCACCACGAATCGCGTCGTTCGCGCGGAACGGGTGGATTTGCTTGGAGAGCGCATACGGCTCACGGCAACACTGGCGGCCGCGCCCACTCCGCAGGAGATTGAGCAGAAACTGCAACGGATGCGCACTCTGGCGGCGATCTAGCGTGCGCCCCGATCTTGTGGGGCAGGTGCTCGCTTGCTCTTCGCGGCCAAGACGCCCGCGGGTAAGGGCTGAATGCAAAAAAGGGCCCGCCATTGCGTCACATATCTTCGAGGGGTTACGTTTTGCGGCGAGCCGGCACGTGAAGTAGCTCGGGCCAGCCGCAGCCAGGCAAGCGTCAACGGGGGATTGTGGCGCGGCGCACACAGTTCGGTGTTCAGGGGCGCGCTGCGGGGCGCAATGCAATAAGTCATTGATTTATAAGTGTCCGGGCGGCCTGCAAAGCCGTGTTCGCCAGTTCAACTCTGATCGCCGCTTAGATCGTTAAGCACTTAGCGCTGCCCTAATCGGTGGCGCTTTTGCTTTTTAGCGAACCAAGTGGCGGCACTCGCTGGTAAATAGGGCGAAGTCTCCCCGGGGTTCCTGTGCTCCCTCTTTTCGCCCCATCGACTGTCTGGCAAATTCCGTCTTGCTCGTTCCTGTTCCCCCTCCCCGCGCTGCTCGTCCCGCATGCCAGCACCGTTGCCTGGGCTCTAGCGGCACCTCCTGGCGCTGTCAGTTCATTGCTTCCTTTTGTCGCCTATCATTCGCTATTTTTAGGACTTATCCTATTATCGTCGTTTATTTTCTGTTTTCTGGCATTTTTGCTTCAGCAAATGCCACCGGATGCCGTAAAGACGGAGGTAAGACCCGTTCAAAAGACGGTTCGCCGGATCTGAAGTCTTCGCAAGCGCGCTTCGAAAGTAGATTTGTCTGGGCTTGTGGGTGGTTTGGCGCGGCAGGAGCCGTGCACGCGACCCGTGGGCGTCATTTCAACATCCTCCTTTCCAGGAATCGGTGCCCGCCCTGTGGCGGGCGCCGGCTATGCGTAATGAATATCACTCAACGCCTGCTGGCCACCTTGTCGCTGGCCTTGTTCGCCATACTTGCCCTCGGTGTCGGCGGCATCTGGCAACTCCGCGCATCGCAGGAGCGCTTTTCCTACTTCAACGACAACACGCTGGTCAGCGTACGCACGCTGGATGACCTCTGGGCCAATGTCAACGGCATGCGCGTATCGCTCTACGCCTATGCCCTGTCGGACGAGGCGAGCGGGCGCGCGGAAGCCGTGGCGGCTTTAGCGAAGGCTGACCAGGCTTTCGATACGATTGTTGCCACCTACGAACGCAACGACATCTCGGATGAGAAGGACCGGGCGCTGCTGGAAGCCGACCGGGCCGCGGTGAAGCGGTACCGGGTGGAGCGGGAGCGTTTCCTGGAGAAGTCTGCGGAGGGCGATGCCGAGGCGGCGCGGGGCATGTTGCTGGGTGGCTCGCTCTTCAAGGCCGCGACGGCGCTGGGCACGGCCATCAACGAACACGTTGCCTACAACGCCGCCTTGGGCAAGCAGGTGGCCGAGAACAACCGCAAGGCGTACGAACTGGCGCTGACGGTGTTCTGCGCGATTATCGGGGCCGCCTTCGTGATCACCGGCGCGATGGGTTTTTCGCTCTATCGCCGAATCCACGGCAGCCTGGCGGAGATCGAGCAGACCTTGCACTACGTCAGCGAGTCGCTCGACCTTGGGCGGCGCGCATCGGTGCGGCACAACGATGAGATCGGGCGGACGGCGATTGCCTTCAACGAATTGATCGAGCACGTCGCCTCGGCGCTGTCGGAGGTGCGCATGTCGACCGATTCGGTGAGCACGGCGGCCCATCAGATCGCCGCCGGCAATGCGGACCTTTCCTCGCGCACGGAACAGCAGGCGGCAGCGCTGGAGCAGTCCGCGGCGAGCATGGAGGAGCTGGCGGTGACCGTGCGGCAGAATGCCGAAAACGCGCGCCAGGCCAGCGGCCTGGCGGACAATGCCGCCGACGTGGCGGTGCGCGGCAGCACGGCGGTGCAGCAGATGGTGGATACCATGGGTGTGATCAGCACGAGTTCCACCCGCATCGCCGAAATTACCTCGCTGATCGAAGGCATTGCCTTCCAGACCAACATCCTGGCGCTCAATGCCGCCGTGGAAGCGGCGCGTGCCGGCGAACAGGGGCGCGGTTTCGCGGTGGTGGCGGGCGAGGTGCGGAGCCTGGCGCAGCGTTCATCCAGCGCGGCCAGGGAGATCAAGGACCTGATCGATACCGCGGTCAACACGGTAAGCACCGGCTCGGCGCAGGCGGAAGATGCCGGGCGAACCATGAATGAGATCCGCGTGGCCGTGAAAAGAGTGTCGGACATCATCGGCGAGATTGCCGCGGCTTCCAGCGAACAGAGCACCGGGATCGAGCAGGTCAACCAGGCTGTCGGGCAGATGGACCAGGTGACGCAGCAGAACGCCGCCCTGGTGGAGCAGGCGGCCGCGGCTGCGCAGTCGCTGGATGAGCAGGCCCACAAGCTGCGCGATACGGTGGCGACGTTCCGGCTGGCTGCTAACTAGCAAAGGGAGGGCCAGGCCCGGTGGTGCCGGACGCCATGTCCGGCCGGTTTCCGGGCCTGGCACGCGGTCCCGCTGACTTCCTTCCGGGTGGTGACCACAGCGGACCGCACCTTCGACACGAGTCCATTCGGTGCCGTGTTCATAAGCCGGAACATTAAAGGGCCACATCCGGCCCGATTCCCCGCTTTGCCGCAGTGATGATCGTGTTACATTCCATATCGTAGTCTTCGCGGGGCGTTCGGGGGATATCTGGCCTGAACTGTGCGCCATTGTCCGGATGGACCACTGCCACGCGATTGCCCCCGGGCCCTGTAAGACTCCCGTTCCCGTTTTCCCTCAATCAGCGCGGTACCTCCTGGCCACTGCGCGGCGCTCGACGCCGCAAGGAAGGCAAGGGGTTGCTTTGTGGTCCCCGCCGGGCTCTTGCCGGGGAGGGCGGGCGAGGTCATCCAGTCAACGCCGTCATGGCCACCTACGAGGAACCCAGAACGCATGCATCACGCTACCCCGCTCATCAGCACCATCGTCGGCGGCCTCGTCCTGGCGTTTATTCTTGGCGCGCTGGCCAACCGGCTCAAGCTGCCACCGCTGATCGGCTACCTGTGCGCGGGGATCGTGGTTGGACCGCATACACCGGGCTATACCGCTGACCAGGCGCTGGCTCCCCAGCTGGCGGAGCTAGGGGTGATCCTGCTGATGTTCGGCGTTGGGCTGCATTTTTCCCTCAAGGACCTGATGGCGGTGAAGAAGATCGCCATTCCTGGCGCTGTGGTGCAGATCGCCATCGCCACCATGCTTGGCATGTGCGCGGCCTGGGGCTTTGGGTGGGAGTGGGGGCCTGGCCTGGTCTTTGGGCTGGCGCTTTCAGTGGCGAGCACCGTGGTGCTGCTCAAGGCGCTGCAGGAGCGCGAACTGGTTGAGTCGCCGCAGGGCCGGATTGCGGTCGGGTGGCTGATCGTGGAAGACCTGGCCATGGTGCTGACGCTGGTTCTGCTGCCGGCACTCGCAGGATTGCTGATGCCGTCTGGCGATGTGGCGGGCCAGGATGCCGCCGTGCCAGGCTCGGGCGAGATCTTGTTCACCGTGCTTGCCACCCTGGGCAAGGTGGCCGCCTTCGTCGCCGTCATGCTGGTGATCGGCCGACGCTTTATTCCGTGGATGCTGGAACGCATCGTCTGGACCGGCAGCCGTGAACTGTTCCGGCTCGCGGTGCTGGCTACCGCGCTTGGCGTGGCCTTCGGCGCCTATTCACTGTTTGGCGTGTCGTTCGCGCTTGGCGCGTTCTTTGCCGGCATGGTGCTGGCGGAGTCCGAGTTCAGCCATCGCGCGGCCGAGGAGTCGCTGCCGCTGCGCGATGCGTTCTCGGTGCTGTTCTTCGTTTCGGTCGGCATGTTGTTCAACCCCATGGTGCTGATCACCGATCCCTGGGGCGTACTGGCCACGCTGTTTATCATCGTGGTGGGTAAATCGCTCGCCGCGCTTTGCATCGTGCGGGTGTTCGGGCATTCCACCCGCACCGGCATGACCATCGCGGTCAGCCTGGCTCAGATCGGCGAGTTCTCCTTTATCCTTGCCGGCCTTGGCGTCTACCTGAAGATCCTGCCCGAGCGCGGGCAGGCGCTCATCCTGGCTGGCGCGCTGCTGTCCATCGTGCTCAATCCATTGTTGTTCCACCTGCTCGACCGCTACAACGCCAGGCAAGCGGGCGAGGGTGATCCGCAGGCGGCCTGAGCGCGGGAGCGCGGCCGTTCAGTGGCCGCCGGCAGCGTCGCAGCGGAGATACTCGGTGAAGGCCAGCAGGCCCTGCGTCGGGTATTTGTCCTGGTGGACCACCAGATGCAACGGTCTCACTACCTCGGGCAAGCCTTCGCGCAGCGCTACCAGGGTACCCCGCTGCAATTCGTCCTCCACGACTTGCAGTGACAGGCAGCTCACACCATAGCCGCTCATCACGGCGCGTTTGATGGCCTCGGAATTGCCCAGTTCCAGGGCAAAACGCAGTTCGCCCAAGAGCGGGGCCAGGCGTTGCTCGATGATCTCGCGTGTCCCCGAGCCGGGTTCGCGCACAATCCAGTCCGCATCGCGCAAGGCTTCAAGGTCGCCCTGCCGGCTTGCCAGCGGGTGTGCGGGACTGACCACTACCACCATCACATCGTCGCGCCAATGGGCGCTGCGCAAGTCTCGCTCGTGGCAGGTGCCTTCGATCAGCCCGATATCCGCTTCGAACTGGAGCAGCGCCTGCAGCACTTCGCGGGTGTTGCCGATGCGCATGTCGAGCGCGCAAGGCCCGCTCTGCGCGTGCCGAAAGCCCGCGAGCAAGCCGGGCAGGATATAGCTGCCGATGGTATTGCTGGCGGCAATGCGCAGTTGTACGCCGGGCTGGACGGTGAAGCGCTCGAGTTCATGGGCCTGATCCAGCAGCGAAAGCGCACGTGGGAAAAACAGGCGGCCGGTCTCATTGATGCTGAGGCGGCGCGCAACCCGGTCAAACAATGCGCCGCCCAGCGCGCTCTCCAGATCTGCCAGTGCCGCGCTCACGGCGGATTGAGACATCGCCAGCGCGTCGGCCGCCGCGACAGTGCTGCCGTGCTGCGCAACCGCGACAAAGACGGAGAGCTGGCGCAGGGTCAGGCGGAGAGGGCGCTGGTTCATATCTGAAATTCAGGTAACGTATAGCGATATTACCTGTTTTACAGGTTTTCGCCAGCTAAGTAGGCTTGGGACATGCTTAATTCGCGCCCCGAAGCCCTCCGGCTGCAGGGGTAAGGGATCCCGCCATGTCCACCACCTCTTCGACCGCAGTTGCCAGTCTTGGCGCCCAGCCGCCATCATGGCCGACAAGGATCCTGACCCTGGTGCCGTTGGGTTTCATCGCCTGGCTGGCCATGGTCTTCTCGGCCCACCCGGCCTTCTCGCACCTCGGCTTGAGCGCGCTGACGCTAGCCATGTTTGCCGGCATGGTGGCCGGAAATACCTTGCCGCAACGCTGGCTGACCCCGCTGGGGCCCGGCATGCAACTGGCGCGACAGCAGTTGCTGCGGCTCGGCGTGGCGCTGTACGGCCTGCGGCTGACCTTCGGCGCCATCGCCGACCTTGGCCTTGCCGGCGTGCTGGTACCTTTGGCCATGCTGGTGTCGACCATGCTGTTGGGCGTCTGGATCGGTTCCGCGCTGCTTGGACTGACCCGCCGGGAAGCGATCCTAGTCAGCGCGGGCAGCGCGGTCTGTGGAGCCGCTGCGGCCATCGCGGTCGCGTCGGTCRTGCGCACCGACGACCGTCAGACGGCTGTCGCCGTGGCCACCGTGGTGTTGTTTGGCACGGCGGGCATGCTGCTGTATCCCTATCTGTTTGAACTGGCCACGCAGCACTGGCACCTGGCAATCAGTGAGCGCACGTTCGGTATCTATACTGGCGCCACCCTGCACGAGGTGGCTCAGGTAATCGCGTCGGGCAAGATGGTCAGCGATGCCACCGCGGACGCCGCGGTAGTCACGAAGATGGTGCGCGTACTGGCGCTGGGGCCGTTGCTGCTGGTGCTCGCGCTGTGGCCGAAGGGTGCCCCCGGGGCCGAGGGTGAAAGGGCAACCGGCGCGCGGCCTTGGGGCGCGATCCTGAAGGCCGTGCCATGGTTCGCCGTGGGCTTCGTGGCGGTCATGGCGGTGCATTCCGCCGGCCTTGTGCCCGAGGACTGGAAGCCCACCCTGCTGGCGTTCGATAACTGGCTGCTCGCTTGCGCGATGCTGGCGATTGGCCTGCACACCCGCATCGGCACCTTGCTGCGCGCCGGACGCAAGCCACTTGTGCTGGCTGGCCTGCTGTTTGTATTTCTGGTGGTGGGAGGGGCGCTGCTGTGCGCGGTGGTGGCCTGATCGGGCCAATGGCGTCGCGGGTTGGATGCGTTGGGCTGGCCTGGCGAGGTGGATGCTGGTGCGGCCGACGGGGGTCGAACCCGTAAGCCCGTAAAGGCGGCAGATTTTAAGTCTGCTGAGTCTACCAATTTCTCCACGGCCGCACGGCAAGCCCGATATTGTGGTCGGTTGGGCGCGGTGATGCAAGCTCCGCGCGGGTGTCTGCCGGGATTGGTGCCAAGTGCAGGGGCGGAACGCGGCTAAGTGTCCTAAGTGTCTATTGTTACGCCTGGTAACAATGTAGCGTCCTCGGTTTCACCTGGAAATTTCCAGGATCCTACAATACGCCTTATCGAATAACGACTTGCAAGAGGCAAGGATCATGAAACGTTGGTTGCTCGCAGGACTCGCTTTGCTTGGAGCGCTGGCATCGGGTGCGGCAATGGCTCACGTGAGCGTTGGCGTGGCGATCGGTGTGCCCGGCGTGGTCGTGGGTGGCCCGGCTTATTATCCGCCGCCTGCCTATGTCGCCGGGCCGCCCGTGGTCATGGCACCGGCGCCGGTCTACTACGGACCGCCCCCGGTCGTGGTGCGTCCGGCCCCCGTCTATTACGGCCCTGGCCCTGCCTACTACGGTCCGCGCTACTATGGCCGAGGCTATTACGGACGAGGCTACTATGGCCCACCGGGGCATGGGCATGGGCATGACCACCGCCACTGGCGATAAGCATGAATGACCTGCGCCACGCAGGTTGTTAAAAGGGGCCCTCCGGGGCCCTTTTGTATTTCGGGTGCAGCTTGGAAAGGCAAACTGGGCGCGGCTAGACGGCTAAGGTTCCATAGTCGGGAGTGGGGTCAAAAAATTTGAAGAGTCAGATCAAACCGTTGCTCATATCTTTATTAGGGTTTCCACCTATACTGCTGCTGTGACACCGTGATGAAAAGATTCCGCAAGCTATCGCATCCGGTGCCCTTCCAGCCAGCACGATTCCCAAGAGGACCCGCCCATGAAAATCAAGAACACCCTGGTGGCGATTGCAGCACTGACCGCCCTCACCGCACTCTCCGCATCCGCTTTTGCCGCAGGCGTCAACAAGCGTGACCCGTACACCGATGGCGCCAAGATTGGCAAGGTCGATGCCTACACCGATGGCGCCAAGATGGGCAAGGTCGATCCTTTCACCGACGGCGCTCGCAAGGTGGATCCGTTCACCGACGGCGCCAAGGTAGGCGATCGCCGCGACCAGTTCAGCGACGGAGCCTGAGTTCGTGGGACGCAAGTCCGTGGCGCCTGAGGGCCACGGCAGTCCGCACACGGCAACCGTAGTAATGCAAAAGACCCGCCAGGCGCGGGTCTTTTGCTTTTTACGGGCTTGGCGCGGACCGCCGGGCCCATGGTCATGCCAAGGGCCGTGGCGCTATACTTCCGGCTCATTGAAACGATTTTCGAGGAGAGTGGTATGCAGCAAAAAACCGTGCTGACGGCAGATGATGTGAAGAAGGTGCTGGCCGCAGCCGAGCTCGAGGCCAAGAATCACCACTGGGCGGTGTCGATCGCCATCGTGGACGACGGCGGCCACCTGCTGGCGCTGCAACGCCTGGATGGCGCTGCGCCGATCTCGAGCTATATCGCTACCGAGAAGGCACGTACGTCGTCGCTGGGCCGTCGCGAGTCGAAGGTCTACGAAGACATGATCAACAACGGCCGCCACTCGTTCATGACCGCGCCTGTGATGCAAGGCATGCTGGAGGGTGGTGTGCCTATCGTGGTTAATGACCAGGTCGTGGGTGCGGTTGGCGTGTCGGGCGTGAAGTCGACCGAAGACGCGCAGATCGCGCGCGCGGGTATCGCCGCCCTGGGCGTCTGAGACTCGTCTGCGAGCCAGAGCAGAGTGTAGTGCCGACAGTGAGCCAGGCTCACTGTCGCGGCATCCGCCTCTCGTTGCGGACGAAAGTCCTTGTCTTTCCCGATGCTGAAGCCTGTCGACGGGTTTCGCTGCCAGGCGCCGGTTCCGGTAGCCAGACTCCCCTCATCGCATCATTCCATCGTCGCATCGTCTACCTGCTGCATGGCCGTTGCCAGGGCGGCTGGGAACGCTTGCGCAGGGCGCGTCGCCGTGCGACTACTTGGTCAGAATCAGCTTGCCGTAACGGGTGATGCGCAGCGTGTAGACCTCGCCGTTATGCAGGATGGGCAGCAGGTTGTTACCGCGCATCAGCGTCTCCAGTGGCACCGCATCGCCCGCCGGCGCCGCGGAGAGGCTATCGCGCACCAGGGCTTCGAGCCGGGCGGGCAGGCCGGCTACGGCAGATTTCATCGATTCGATCGCCGCGCTGGCCGGGTTCTCGCGGCGCGCTTGTGCAGGCTTGCTGGGGGTGACTTCAACCCGGCGCAGGGAAAGGCGGCGGCGGGTGACTTCATGCGGTTGCGACAGCGGCAGGGTCAGGGTGCTCATCGGTGGGCTCCGGTCCGGTGGTCCGTGGTGTCAACGCGGGACTGCGTATTGCCACGACCGGGTTCAAGGTCGCTCAATCTTAAATGAGAATTGTTATCATTACAATAGAGATTTTTGATTGCGGATGGCCTCGGCCGAACCTGCATTCCGGCGCCGCTATAAGTGGCATAAGGCGCATTTTCCAGGCAAACAAAAAGGGCACTTCATGGAGTGCCCTTTTTGTGCCTGTTGCGCTGCCGCTCCAGCGGATGCGGCGCGTTCAAGCCGTCAGTGCTTGGGTTCGGTGATGAACCCGATCTTGCCGAGTCCGCCGTGCTGCGCGGCGGCCATGACTTCCGCCACGCGCTCGTAGCGCACATCGCGATCGGCGCGCAGGTGCAGCTCCGGCTGCGGCTGCTGCTGCGCGGCCTGGGCGATGTTGGCCTCAAGCGTCGGCTCGTCTACTTCCGCCTGGTTCCAGAAGACCTTGCCGTTGGCATCGATTGACAGGTTGATGTTCTGCGGCTTGGGATCGTTGGGCGTGTTGGTCGCCCGCGGGAGGTCGATCTTGACCGCGTGGTTGATCACGGGAATGGTGATGATGAAGATGATCAGCAGCACCAGCATGACGTCGACCAGCGGCGTCATGTTGATTTCGCTCATTACTTCGTCATCGTCCGAATCGAGGGTGCCGAATGCCATGATGACTTCCTTGTTGCCTTGCTACGGCCTTACTGGTTCTTGACTGCGAGGCGCACGCTATTGTCGTCGGGGCGGGCGCTGGTCGGACGCACACGGGCACCGGTGACGAAATAGGCGTGCAGGTCGTGGGCGAAGCGATTGAGCTTCGAGATCACGCCCTTGTTGCCGCGGGTCAGTGCGTTGTAGCCGAGCACGGCGGGGATCGCAACGGCCAGGCCGAAGGCGGTCATGATCAGTGCCTCGCCCACCGGGCCCGCCACCTTGTCGATGGTCGGCACGCCGGAGGCGCCGATGTTGATCAGCGCGTGATAGATGCCCCACACGGTGCCGAACAGGCCAACGAACGGGGCCGTGGAACCGACCGAAGCCAGCACAGCCAGGCCCGATTGCATGCGCGCGACGGCGTCGTCGATGGCGCTCTTGAGCGAGCGGGTGATCCAGTCCGAGATGTCCATCACATCGTGCAACTGGGGCTGGCTGGCGCGGTGGTGCTGCGCGGCCTCCTTGCCGGTCATGGCGAGCGAACGGAATGGGTTGGCGTCGCTGCTGCCGAGCGTTTCGAGGGCGTGATCGAAATCGTCGGAGTGCCAGAATTGCTTTTCGGCGCCSTGCGCCATTTTCTTCAGCCGGAAGAGATCCCACGCCTTCGTGAGAATCACGATCCACGAAGCCAGCGACATGATGAGCAGAATGATGGCGGTGGCACGCATGACGAAATCGCCTTGCGTCCAGAGGTGGGAGAGTCCGAGGTCCTGCATGTTGGTTCCTGGTGAGGTCGGTATTGAAATCAGTTGAGTTCGAACCCGATCGGCTGCTGGGCGGTAACCGCCACGGCACGACCGTTGTCCAGATATGGCTTGCAGCGCATGCGTTGCACCGCGTCCACGGCAGCCTGGTCCAGGCGGGAAGATCCGCTTGAGCTCACGACAGCAGTCTTGACCACCTTGCCGGTCTCGTCCGTGGTCAGACGAACCACGGCCTTGCCGGTTTCACCCATGCGGCGCGATTGCGACGGATAGGTGGGTTGCGGCGGGCTGCACTGGATTTCGCCGATGCCAACCGCGCGTGGCGCCGCCGACACMGGAGCGGGAGGCTCGGGGGCGGGCGCCGGAGGGGCCGGGGGGGCAGGTGGCGCGGGCGGCGCTTCCACGGCATTGGGTGTCGGCGGCAGCGAAGCCACCGGCGTCGGCGTGGGGCGCGGTTGCGGCGGAGTGGGCTTGGGCGTGGTGACCTTCACTTGCTTGGGTGGGGTCTCCGGCTTGGGCTTGGGTGTTTCGACGGCAGGTTTCTGAGGCGGCTCGAGCGGGATGATGCGGGCGACGATTTCCGGAGAGATCACGGCCTCCGTGATTTTACGGCCCAGCCCGCTCTGGATCAGGTAAAGCAGTCCGGCGTGGAACAGCAGGACGGCGAGCGTGATCTTGAAAAAACGTTGATCGAACATGAGAAAACAGCAGATGTCGGCGAATTGGCGCGGCGCCGGCTTTATTAGCGATAGGGCCTATTTGCGATAGAACAGGATCAGCGAGATGCCACAACCGACCAGCAAGCTAAGCAGCAATTCCATGATAAACGCTCCTTCAACAGTGATGCCGGTGGGAGCGCCGCTCTTGAGGCAGCGTGTCAGGCGATGAGTATAAACGATAATGATTCTTATTTGTTGGCGTTTTTGTGCATCGCATTCTTGCGCTGCCGCGCAGCCGTCTTTATACGCCGATTTGGCCGTGCACTACCGGCGCCGCGACAAAATGCGTGTTCTCGTACGGCACAGGGTTGCCGGCAATGCCCGATCTGCCACAAAGCGCGCTAGCATAGGAAAAGAAGAGCAATTCGCCGCGCCGGTGACGGCGCTCCCCCGTGCGAGAGGACCAGGCCATGGACTTCACCCGTTTCGCCGAAGACGACCGCTCGACACTCCTGCGCGCCGCTGCCGGCGCGCCGTGTACTTCCGCGCTTGACTGGATGTGTGCCCAGTTCGCCTTGCGTGTCGTGTGCTCGCTGGGACCAAGATTCAACCTGCGCAGCAATATCAACGACATCCTGACTGTCAGCGCCCAGGAGATGGTGTGGCCTTATGGCGTGGTGCTGCGCGTGCAGCGTTTCCTCGCCGCGCGCTGCGCCGACATGCCTGCCTGGAAGGGCGCTGCGCGCCTGACGCCGGAAGAGTTCCTGGAGCGGCACGGACAATGGAACAGCGCCTTTGATGAAAGCGCGCTGTTTTATTACCTGGACGAGTACGTCAAGCACCACGCCAAGGATATGTTTGCCGTTTTCGACGCGTCGGCGGCGGCGCTGGCCGCGCGGCTGGACGGCGAGCGCGTGCTGCTGGTACGCAATATCGACATGCTCAGCCATGTGCTGGATTTGCCCGAGCACGAGCGCAAGCTGCTGCTCTACGCGGCGCTGGCCAAATACAAGCGCGATCTGCGCGCCGTGATGGTGGATTGCAAGGTGGCGCACAGCCAGGAGGCTTTCCAGATCCTGGCGGGACTGACCGGTGCCAGCCCTGCCGCGGTGGCCGCTTCGCTGCGGCCTGGTTCGCGCCTGGAGACGCTCAACCTGATCGAGCAGCCACTGCCCGAGAACAGTGTGACCGATCTCGGCGACCTCATGCGTTTGTCGGATCGCTTGTTGCACGTGCTGCTCGGCAATTACGCCAATGAAGCCGAGATGATGGCGGTGTTCACGCGTCCGGCGGCCGCGCCCACGCTCGGCACCGGCGACTATCCGCACGTCGAGACCGATGCGCGCTACCTCTCCGCCTTGCTCGCGAACGCCACGCGGCAGCACGCCTGCGGCGTGAACGTGCTGATCTACGGCCCGCCGGGCACCGGCAAGACCGAGTTCGCGCGGCTGCTCGCGCGCGAGGCAGGGTGTGAGCTGTATGAAGTGGACTGCCTGGACCGTGACGGCAACAGCCTGTCGGGCAAGGACCGTTACCGCTCGCTGCAGGTGTCGCAGGCATTCCTGCGTGGCCGTCCGCGCACGGCACTGCTGTTCGACGAAGTCGAGGATGTGTTCCCGGGCAGCGCGCGCGAGCTGACCAGCCTGTTCGGCCAGGAGGACACGCGTGGCTCCGTGAACGGCAAGGCGTGGGTCAACCAGACCCTGGAGCAAAATCCGGTGCCGGTGATCTGGATCTCCAACTCGATTCGCCAGATCGATCCGGCTTACCTGCGCCGCTTCCAGTTTCATCTGGAGCTGAAGATCCCGCCGCCGCTGGTGCGCGAGAACATTATCCGCAAGCACCTCGGCACGCTGGACGTGAGCGATGCCTTTATCGCTTCGCTGGCGGCGCGCAAGACCCTGACGCCGGCACAGGTGCAGTCGGCGGCGCGCTTCGTGCAACTGGCGGGGCCCGGCGTTGCCGAACCGGTGGAGGCGCTGATACTGCGGCAACTGGACCACGCCGACCGCGCCATGGGTTTGCGCCCGGAAGTGGAAGGGCGCCCGGTGGTGACGCACTATCGCCTGGATTACCTCAACCTGGAGACGCGCTACGAAGTCGGCAAGATCGTGCAGGCGCTCAAGGCCAGGCAGCGCGGCACGTTGTGCTTCTACGGACCGCCGGGCACGGGCAAGACCGCGCTTGCGGAGCATATCGCGGCCGCGCTTGAACAGCCGCTGATGATCCGGCGCGCCTCCGACCTGATGAGTAAATACGTGGGGGAAACCGAGCAGCAGATCGCCGCGATGTTCGCTCGTGCCGAGGAGGACGGCGCGGTGCTGCTGCTGGATGAGGCCGACAGCTTCATGCAAAGCCGGCAAAACGCGGTGCGCAACTACGAGGTGTCGGAGGTCAACGAGATGCTGCAGGGCATGGAACGCTTCAACGGCATCTTCGTCTGCACGACCAACCTGTTCGAGCGCATCGACGAGGCGGCGCTGCGGCGTTTCTCGTTCAAGATCCGCTTCCTGCCGCTCAAGGCGGACCAGCGTACCGCGATGTTCATCGAGGAGGCGCTCGATACCGATGCCGGCCGCCTGGACCCGGYCATGCGCGCGGAGCTCGCGAAGATGGATTGCCTGACGCCGGGCGACTTCGCCACGGTAAAGCGTCAGTGCGTGTTGCTCGGGGAAACGTTGACCCCCGATGAATTCCTGGCGCAGTTGCGCCAGGAACATGCGGTCAAGCCCGATGTGCGGCAGCGCCGGCCGCTGGGCTTCCTGCAGTAGCCGGATGGGACGGCGCGGGCCTCAGTCGACTGCGGGCGCGGGCTCGATCACCAGCGTTTCCGCCAGCGTGTCCACATGCAGCAGCGCCGCTGCCATGGCGCGCAGGTGGGCGGCGTCCTTGGTGGAGGTATAGCGGTCGACGGGCACGGCACCGGCATCGGCGGTCATGCCGTGCTCGGCCAACTTGCGGCGCAGTTGCCGTGCGATGGCGTCGCCGGTATCGACCAGCGTCAGGCGGTCTCCCACCAGTTCGCGCACGGTGTCGGACAGGAAGGGGTAGTGGGTACAGCCGAGCACCAGCGTATCGGCGCCGGCCTCGAGCATCGGCGACAGGTAGGCGGTCAGTTTCTCGCGCACGGCCGGCCCGTCCACATTGCCTTGCTCGATCAGCGGCACCAGCCCGACACCGGCCTCGCAGAGGAACCGGCTCTCGCCTTCCAGTGAGGCGAGCAGGCGGCCGAACTTCGCGCTTTTCAAGGTGTTGCCCGTGGCCAGCACGCCAACGACTTTGCTGCGGCTCGCGGCGGCAGCCGGTTTCAGGCCGGGTTCGACGCCGATGATGGGCAGCGTCAGCCGTTCGCGCAGCGTGTGGATCGCGTGCATGGTGGCGGTGTTGCAGGCGATCACCAGCGCTTTGCAGCCCTGCGACACCAGCCATTCGCAAACCTGCAGCGTGCGCGCTTCGACAAAACGCTCGGGCTTTTCGCCATAGGGCGCGTACTTCGAGTCGGCCACGTAGATCAGCGATTCATGCGGCAGCAGGGCGCGGATCTCGCGCAATACCGACAGGCCGCCGAGGCCGGAATCGAAAATGCCGATGGGTGCGTTGTTCACGGGAAGGGAAGAAGGCAAATCAGGCAATCAAGAAGTCAGGTAGCAAAAAGCCGGGTCGGATGACCCGGCTTTCGCTGACAGCATGGCTATCACGGCGAGGCTTGAATGACAACGCCGGATTTACAGCGCCGCCACCGGGATCTTGCCGATCTTGGCCTGCCATTCGGCGGGGCCGGTCTTGTGCACCGAAGTGCCTGCGCTGTCCACGGCCACCGTCACGGGCATGTCCTTGACGTCGAACTCGTAGATGGCTTCCATGCCGAGGTCTTCGAAGCCGACCACCTTGGCCTCCTTGATGGCCTTTGCCACCAGGTAGGCTGCGCCGCCGACCGCCATCAGGTAGGCCGACTTGTGCTTCTTGATGGCCTCGATCGCCACCGGGCCGCGCTCGGCCTTGCCGATCATCGAGATCAGGCCGGTTTCGGCCAGCATCATCTCGGTGAACTTGTCCATGCGGGTAGCGGTGGTGGGGCCTGCCGGGCCAACGGCTTCGTCGCGCACCGGGTCGACCGGACCCACGTAGTAGATCACGCGGTTCTTGAAGTCCACCGGCAGCTTTTCGCCCTTGGCCAGCATGTCGGCGATGCGCTTGTGGGCAGCGTCGCGGCCAGTCAGCATCTTGCCGTTGAGCAGCAGGGTCTGGCCCGGCTTCCACGAAGCGACTTCTTCCGGCGTCAGCGTGTTCAGGTCCACGCGCTTGGAAGTCTCGGTGTTCGGTGCCCACTCGACCTTCGGCCAGGCCGACAGGTCAGGCGCTTCGAGCTTGGCCGGGCCGCTGCCGTCCAGCGTGAARTGCRCGTGSCGSGTRGCSGCGCAGTTCGGGATCATCGCCACCGGCWTGKWMGCCGCGTGGGTCGGRTARYCCWTKAYCTTGAYGTCCAGCACSGTGGYCAGGCCGCCCAGGCCTTGTGCGCCGATGCCCAGCGCATTGACCTTCTCGTACAGTTCGACGCGCAGTTCCTCGATCCAGTCCTGCGGGCCGCGGGCGATCACGTCCTGGATGTCGATCGGGTCCATCAGCGATTCCTTGGCCATGACCATGGCCTTCTCGGCGGTGCCRCCGATGCCGATSCCSAGCATGCCCGGCGGGCACCAGCCRGCGCCCATGGTCGGCACGGTCTTGAGCACCCAGTCGACGATGGAGTCGGACGGGTTGAGCATGACGAACTTCGACTTGTTCTCCGAGCCGCCGCCCTTGGCCGCCACCTGGATGTCCACCGTGTTGCCCGGCACCACTTCATAGTGGATCACGGCGGGGGTGTTGTCCTTGGTGTTCTTGCGGCCGCCTTCGGGCGGGTTCACGATGGATGCGCGCAGCACGTTGTCCGGGTTGGTGTAGCCGCGGCGCACGCCTTCATTGATCATGTCCGACAGCCCCATGGTGGCGCCGTCCCAGCGCACGTCCATGCCCACCTTGACGAAGATCGTCACGATGCCGGTGTCCTGGCAGATCGGGCGCTTGCCTTCGGCGCACATGCGGCTGTTGGTCAGGATCTGCGCGATCGCATCCTTGGCCGCGGGACTCTGCTCCAGCTCATAGGCGCGGCCCAGGCTGGTGATGTAGTCCATCGGGTGGTAGTAGCTGATGTATTGCAGGGAGTCGGCGACGCTCTGGATGAGGTCTTCTTGTCTGATGACAGTCATTTTATGGGGAGGACAATCGAGGGGAAATTCAACCCGGAATCATACACCGAGGAGGGGGGGCCGCGCCGGGGCTGCATGCGCGTGTCGACATTGTCTCGGGTGATGCCGGGTGCACGCCGCGCGGCGAAAGCGGCACCCTGCGAGGCTGGTCTCAGTGCCGCGCCTCGTCCCGGTCCGCACGCCAGGCCCGGCGGGCCAGCGGCCCGGGCCAGCTTGCCAGCGCGATGCCGGCCAGCACGCAGCCAAGCGCCACGCCGTGCGGCCAGCCCGGCTTTTCCCCGAGGAAGACGATGCCGTACGTGGCGGCCGCGATCGGCAGCACCGCGGTGAACACGCCGGCCAGTTGCGCAGGCACGTGGCGCACGCCTTTCATCCACAGCCAGAACGAGAAGATGCTGGCCGACAGTGCGTACCACAGCAACATCAGCCAGATGGTCGTCGGGGCCGAGGCCATATCGAAACTCAGCAGCGGCACCAGCCCCAGCGGCAGCATCAGCAGCCCGCCGATCAGGTGCGTATAGGCGCAGATCTCGATGGCGGCCAGGGTTTGCGCGAGGCGCCGCGAGAGGATCACGTAGATCGACTCGCAGATCACCGCGCCCATGATCATCAGGTTGCCGACCAGGGCGTTCTCGCCGCCGCTGCCGCCACCGTGATCCGTGCCCCGCGCCACGTTCAATACCGCGATGCCGGCCACCGCAAGCAGCACAGAGAACACCGTGCGCCGCGACAGCCGCTCGCGCAGGATCAGCCAGGAGAGCAGGGCCACCGTGGCCGGGATGGTACTGGTGATCACGCCGGCGGCCATGGCGCTGGTCAGGCGCACGCCGCCCAGCATCAGCAGCGTGAACAGAAACGTCCCGAAGAAGGCTTGCAGGAAGAGATTGAGCCACTCGCCGCGCGACACTGCGCGCATGCGCGACGGACGGTACCAGGGCGCCAGGCAGACAATGGCGATGGCGAAGCGCAGCAGCGCGAACAGCAGGATCGGCACGTAAGCCACGATGGCCTTGCCCAATCCGACATTGCTGCCGACAAGGGCCATGGCGGCAATCAGGAAGAGGGCGTGGATGGGCACGAGGTTTGGGGTGGAACTGCGCTTCTACGGTGATTTGGGGTGCGCCCCCCGATGGATCGCGATGGCGCGCATGGGAGAGGGCGATCCGGTAGCCGTGCACATGGCGTGCAAGGCGCATCCCTGCAAGCGGAGTCCGCAATGCCGCAGCGCCATGTTCGGAATAGGACTCGCGGCATTATAGCTGTGCTAGCCTAATGGAGAGGGCTGCACTTCCTTGCCCGCAGGTCTTGTCACGTACCGCGCCGGAATACCCGGCGGCGATCCATGTTGCGATGCAGCAGGCGGCACATCGGTGCGGACAGGCGCGCGGGCCGCTTTTGCAGCGTCAGGTTTAAGTAAGCCGTCGAGCGTAACTTGCAGCCAGGCTGCCACGCTATATCAGGAGACAAACAAATGTCCGCCATCGAGTCGGTGATGCAGGAGCATCGCATTTTCAATCCCCCCGAATCCTTCGCCAAGCAAGCCGCGATCCCCAGCATGGAGGCTTACCAGGCGCTATGCGATGAAGCCGACCGCGACTACGAGGGGTTCTGGGCGCGCCACGCCCGCGAGCAACTGCATTGGACCAAACCCTTCACCAAGGTGCTCGACGAGAGCAATGCACCGTTCTACAAGTGGTTCGAGGACGGCGAGCTCAATGCCTCCTATAACTGCCTGGACCGCAATCTGGATAACGGCAATGCGGAGAAGGCGGCCATCGTCTTCGAGGCCGACGACGGCACCGTCAGCAAGGTGACGTACCGCGAGCTGCATGCCAAGGTCTGCCAGTTCGCCAACGGTCTGAAAGCGCTCGGCGTCAGGAAAGGCGACCGCGTCGTCATCTACATACCTATGTCCATCGAGGGCGTGGTGGCGATGCAGGCCTGCGCCCGCCTTGGGGCGACCCATTCCGTGGTGTTCGGCGGCTTCTCCGCCAAGTCGCTGCAGGAGCGGCTGGTCGACGTGGGCGCGGTGGCACTGATTACCGCCGACGAGCAGATGCGCGGCGGCAAGGCGCTGCCGCTCAAGGCCATCGCTGACGAAGCACTGGCGCTGGGCGGCTGCGAAGCCGTGAAGAATGTGATCGTGTACCGCCGCACAGGTGGCAAGGTCAACTGGAACGAAGGCCGCGACCGCTGGATGGACGAAGTCGCAGCCGGCCAGCCGGAGACCTGCGAAGCGGAACCCGTCAGCGCCGAGCATCCGCTGTTCGTGCTCTATACGTCTGGCTCCACCGGCAAGCCCAAGGGCGTGCAGCACAGCACCGGCGGCTACCTGCTGTGGGCGCTGATGACGATGAAGTGGAGCTTCGACATCAAGCCCGACGACATGTTCTGGTGTACCGCCGATATCGGCTGGGTCACCGGGCACACCTATATCGCCTACGGTCCGTTGGCCGCCGGCGCTACCCAGGTGGTGTTCGAAGGCGTGCCCACCTATCCCAACGCCGGCCGCTTCTGGGAGATGATCGCGCGCCACAAGGTCAGCATCTTCTACACCGCGCCGACCGCGATCCGCTCGCTGATCAAGGCCGCCGAGGCCGACGAGAAGATCCATCCCAGGCAATACGATCTGTCCAGCCTGCGCCTGCTGGGCACGGTGGGCGAACCCATCAACCCCGAAGCCTGGATGTGGTACTACCGCAATATCGGCGGCGAGCGCTGCCCGATCGTCGATACCTTCTGGCAGACCGAGACCGGTGGCCACATGATCACGCCGCTGCCGGGCGCCACGCCGCTGGTGCCGGGTTCCTGCACCTTGCCGCTGCCAGGCATCATCG